>JBBRMC010000312.1:0-5049 GCA_038231055.1 Leptolyngbyales cyanobacterium | reverse complement strand
TGATACAATTTGTCAGCATAAGAATCGATTCCCAGCAAAATGTTGGGATCACAAGGTTGCATTCAGACCCCTTTAGCAGACTGTGGTAGGGACGCTAGAGGGGTTTTGCTTGTCTAGATAGCCTCCGGTGGTAGGTCGGAGCGAGTCTGAGTGGTAGGTCAAACTACATCTAGAGAAGCAAGGTTTGTCGTTACACCACAGATAGTAGTTCTGAGAACCGCTGTGGTGTGAATGAGACATTAACACCGAAGATTTGACAACTCAAGAGGCAGTCTTAGCCCATACGCGCAAGTTATAGGCGGATTCTACGCGAGAGTTGCAGGCAAACATCAGACGCAGGAGTGACGGGATCGAGGGCTGTTCTGACGCAGGAGTTACAGGCGAACGGCGGACGCTAGAGTTACAGGACAAAGGATAGAATGCTTGATAAAGCAGATTCCTGTTTGCCTCAAGTGATGTCTGAGTGATGGACTAAACGCGACGCTAAAGTTACAGGGTTGAGGATCTCCTCTACGCTAAAGTTACAGGTAGGAGGTAGACGCAGGAGTTACGGGCTGACGGGCAAAAAACATACGCGGGCGTTATAGAATAAGATCGAAGGTACTACCTAGATGCAGGGTGTCGCTCAACCCTCTCTATCCGATGCCGCTATATGTAGCGTCTAATTGCTGGACAAAATCGAAACCTTAATGCAGGATATGAACGGTTAGCCGTTTGTGGTTGCTGGCAAGACGCTAGCAGTGGGCAACCACAAACCTGAGTCACCGTCCTTTTATTCACGATCGATGAAAAAATTAGAGGCAACGTTCCCTGTAGACGGGCAACTCTTGATGGTGTTGCCCAGGGCTGCCGCATCGCCCAAAAACCCAGACTTGCAGTTGCCAGTCTTGCGATCGGATGCAGATGGCTATTATCTAGAAGTGCGCGTCGAAGCAGACCCGCGAGAAAACAGTGAACTCACCCTAATTCGACGAGTGCCGCTCGAAAATCTCTCTGCCGAAGAGTGGGAAGATCTCAAAGTCGAATATGCCAAACTTGACTGGAGCGTTTGTGCTAATAAGGGCATTAGCAAAGGGCTAGAAAAGATCCAGGATCGCAAAACTCAGCGATTATTTGTGGCATTGTTGACGTTTCTCAACCCTCGCCAAGTGTCGATCGTTCTCTATCTCTACAAACTCGCTTCTCAGCAGAACAATGGCGCGATCGTGACATTTCGATCAAACGATTTGCTAGAAATTTTGGGCTACACTCGCACGAGAGATGGCGGATTTGCGTCAAAGCTACGATCGCAGCTCAACTGCGATTTGGTCTCTCTTCATCGCACCGAATTGGTGCTTGCCCAATCGTTTAGAAAGGGCACTCAAAATATGGGTGCTAAAGTCATGATCAAGAGCGTGCTGCGAATCAAAGACTACGAAATCGACAACGTGCCTCGTGATTTTGATCTCAGCAAAGCTGCTGACTACACCTATGAATTAGCCGATGCTTACACGATTTCTTTAGAATTTTTTGACGGTCCATCCCGCACAGGAGATTCTGTCTTGTTCGCAAACAACATTGACATCACTCAAAAGTTAGGAGGCAATGCCAAAAGTGATTACAAAACTAAGCTCTTGATTTACTTAGCCAGTCGCATGAAATGGGACACTCTTCAAGAAGGTCAATACGTTGTTATTTCTAAACAATATCTCTTTAAGAACTTAGATTTATTGGGCAGCAATTCTTCTCGAAATAATCAAATTTTTTGGCGCACTGTCGAAGAATTAAAGCAGGAAGGCTACATTTTAGGCGCACAGGAATTGCCTGGTAAAAACAAGATTGTGAGCGTACAGTTTCAAATTAATCCAGCAAAGTTGAAATGCAGTTAGATTAAATAGTACTGACTTTGCAAGAAGTCAGAGATTTGAAGCACTCAAAAACAAGATTTAATCAACCAAAGAGGATCAGCAAAGTGGCAGAAGTTTCTAGGCAGCTAATCTTTTTGCTGATCGCGATCGCTTATCAACTGATATCCAGAATCCTTGAAGATAAAACCATAAATCCTCCCGGAATATTCATTAAACTAGACGGGCGTAGATTTCACTGCTGGTGGAAAGGGAAGGGCGATATAACCATTGTGCTCGATCACAGTTTAGGTGGGCTAGATGGCTATTTCTTAATCGAAGAACTCTCTAAAATATCACGGGTTTTTATCTACGATCGTCCCGGCTATGGATGGAGTCAGCCCAGCCCAAAGCCTCGAACCAGCCAGCAAATTGTGAATGAATTGGATGCCTTGCTGACAATGGCTAAAATTGAGCCACCTTACCTTTTGATCGGCGATTCTTTTGGGTCTTATAATATGCGTCTCTATGCCCATCAGTTTCCCCAAAAAATGGTTGGCATGGTGCTGACTGATGGACTCCACGAAGATTTGATGCTCAAAATGCCCGTCTTTCTCAAACTCGTCAAAGCATTCCTGACGCTCTCTTTTGGACTAGCACAAATCGGAGCCTTTCTAGGAATCATTCGGCTCTGTGGAACGATCGGGCTTTTTCATCTTCTCAAACCCACGTTGCGAAATTTTTCGACCGCCGCCCTCAAGCCTGTGATCAGATCGTTCTACCGCTCAAATCACTGGGCAGCGATGAGTCGAGAAATGCGTTCACTCAACATTAGCAGTCGCCAGCTTCAGCAAGCGCAAAACCTGGGCAATCTCCCGATCGTCAGCATTCAAGCCAAACACTTTCTCAAACCTTCGCTGGGACTGTTTTCGTTTCCGATTCCCTTTGCCGATCGTCTGAGAGACCAAATGCAATCTAAATTGAGCAAGCTCTCTACCGACGTTTCACAGCTCTCCGCCGATCGGAGCGGTCATTTTGTCTGGGTAGACCAGCCCGAAGTTATTCTCGAAGCGGTGCAACAACTTCTTTTTAAGTTCAAAAATCAAGCTTAACTATTCGCTCCCTTCCCGTTACCGAGTCATCATTATCCTTAAAGCTCAAACCCCTCCTCAGCGTTATGTGTTAGCATCACTGCAAATATTGTCTTAAGTGATTGAGCAATGGGCAAGGTTCTGGTGCTTAATGCCTCCTACGAACCGCTCAACATAACCAGTTGGCGACGAGCGGTCGTTTTGTTGATTAAGGGCAAAGCAGAGCAGGTCGAACATAACGGTAAATACGTTTATTCAGGGTTTCCGTTGCCAACGGTGATCCGGCTGCGTCACTATGTCCGCGTTCCCTACAAAGAAATTCCTCTGACTCGAAAGAACCTGCTGCATCGAGACAGCCACTCCTGTCAATATTGTGGCTACTCTGGAGATGAACTGACATTAGATCATGTAATTCCGCGATCGCGCGGCGGTGGTGACTCCTGGGAAAATATTGTGACTGCCTGTGTGCGCTGCAACGTCAAGAAAGGCAGCCGCACTCCTAAGGAGGCGAATATGCCTCTTCAATATCCGCCTCGTAAACCTTACAGCAGTCTCTACTTTGAAGTCACTAAACACGTTAAAAACGGCGTGAACCAAGAATGGCGGAAATACGTCATTGGCATCTAGCTTTTTAGTTTATAGAGTGAGTGTGTTGCACAATCCCTGAGAGCTACCACATTTGGTCTGCCTTGAGGGAGATACTTCAATAGACTTCACCGTTTTGTGAGATTTTTTGCGAAGATCAGAGCAGTAACCGCTTTAAACGGTTGAAAATCCTTTACAAATGGCAGAAATGCCCTACCAGGGAGCTTCCTGGACTTCTCCGCTGTGTCACACTCAACTATGCAATCTGATTCGAGTTCATCGCCTAACACTTTACTGATCCCAATGGAACCAGACTCTCTCGCGTTAAGTGCGAGTTCGACGGTTGACTATTCGACTCTTGAGCCTGCTGTCAAAACGACAAACGGAACGGCATACGTCAGTGAGTATCGGGGTCGCTTTCCCTACGATGCGCCTCGATCGGTCGAACAAGAGCAAAAGATCGATGGGCTTCGGCAAACGCTAGAACGTCACCGCGGCGATCGTCAAATTGTGATCTTACAGGACTTTCCTGATCCCGATGCGCTCTCTTCTGCTTGGACTTACAAACTCATCGCCCAGAAATACGATATTCAGTGCGATATCGTCTATGCGGGAACGCTCAGTCACCAAGAAAACATTGCACTCGTTAAACTCACTGGGTTACCGCTTCAACGTTGGACGGTGCAATCGCTCAAAACAAAAGACTTGTCTCTCTACAAAGGCTGCGTGTTTATTGATAATCAGGGAACCACGAGCCACCTATTTGCGTCGATGCAGCAGGCTGGAGTGCCGATCGCTGTTGTTATCGACCATCACAGTATGCAAGAGGACATGAAGGCGGAATTTATCGATATCCGTCCCCACACCCGCGCGACCGCCACGATTTTGACGCAATATCTACAGTCCGGGCTGCTAAAGCTCGACAATAACCTAGCTGAACACGTCAAATGTGCGACTTCGCTGATGCACGGCTTGCGCTCAGATACCAACCGTTTGATGCAAGCTCAAGAAGAAGATTTTCTTGCAGCCGCTTATCTGAGTCGCTTTTATGATGCTCAGTTGCTCAACGCAGTGCTGCAATCGTCTCGCTCAAAGCAGGTAATGGACGTGATCGAGCGATCGCTCAAAAACCGCACGGTTCACAATAACTTCTCGATCGCGGGTGTGGGCTATCTGCGCTATGACGATCGGGATGCGATCCCCCAGGCTGCCGATTTCTTAGTCACTGAAGAAAACGTCCATACCGCCGTCGTTTACGGCATTGTTCACGATGAAGACGAAGAGCTAGAGGTGGTTGTCGGCTCGCTTAGAACAAACAAGCTCACCCTTGATCCCGACGAGTTTATTAAAGAAGCCTTTGGGCAAGATGCTCAAGGGCGCTTTTTTGGCGGGGGGCGATCGCAAGCGGGCGGGTTTGAGATTCCGATGGGCTTTTTGTCTGGCTTCACCGAAAACAGCGACTACGCCAAGATGAAGTGGAGCGTTCATGATGCTCAAGTCAAGCAAAAACTGCTGCGTTTGGTCAATCCAGAGCAAAACTATCCCAAAGG
>JBBRMC010000311.1:0-5059 GCA_038231055.1 Leptolyngbyales cyanobacterium | reverse complement strand
TATCACGAAGTTTTGCGATTTGAAGACCCTCATCGCATCTTTGATGAAGAAGGTGCCCATGCTGCCGTCTTAGAGGCACAGCAGTCAGGAAAGCTGCGCTACATCGGCTTCACTGGGCACAAAGATCCTTATATTCATCTGCATATGCTGGAGGTAGCAGATACCTATGGCTTTAAATTTGCTACAGCTCAGATGCCGCTAAACGTGATGGATGCCCACTACCGTAGCTTTGCAAAGCTTGTAGTGCCAGAACTGGTTAAACGCAACATTGGCATTCTGGGCATGAAAAGTATGGCAAATGGGATTCTGCTCCGGTCTAACACGGTTACGCCGATCGAGTGTCTCCACTACGCGCTCAATCTGCCGACCTCAGTTGTGATCACAGGAATCGATAGCCTGGAGATCTTAGATCAAGCATTTGAGGCTGCACAGACCTTTCAACCGATGGATGAGCAGCAGGTGCAAGCCCTGTTAGCCAAAACAGCCCAAGCTGGATCGAGAGGGGAGTTTGAGCCATTTAAAACCTCTTCTATTTTTGATGGCACGGCTCAACATCCTGCTTGGTTAGGTGAAGAGCCGCAACGCATTCAGCAGTTAATGTCTGCGTAAGAGCCTATTTTTCTAAAAATAAGCATGCCACACAGCACTTTCATGCAACCCCTCATCCGATCGTGCAGTCGATCAAAGTCAGTGAAAGCTGGTGCTACATCGACCAAGCGTTTGTTTCATTACGGTTGTGACTCAACTCCCAGGTGGGATGGATACCAGGCTTGATACCACTGCTGCATCTGGTTAATCTCTGCTGTTTGTGATTTGATAATCGACTCTGCCAAATTCCGAGTTTCAGGATGCTGGCTGTTGGTGAGCACCATCTGCGCCATCATTACTGCCATTTGGTGGTGAGGAATCATTTCTTCGATGAAGGTTCGGTCAAAGTCTCTTGCATTTTGTAGTTCAGCAAAATTAGTTCGCATATTCATCATGCCCCAACGTCCCATACCTATTCCAAGCTGCCCCTTGGGGATCTCTGCTCCATACCATTGCTTAAACCATGTTTGCATATCCTGAATTTCTCGCGTCTGAGTGGTCTTAATCGATCGCGCTAACGTTTTAAGTTCAGGATGTTTTGCACGAATCAACGCTAAGTCAGCCATTGCCACTGCGTCTTCATGGTGCGGAATCATCATCACAATAA
This sequence comes from Leptolyngbyales cyanobacterium, assembly GCA_038231055.1. Lineage (GTDB taxonomy): Bacteria > Cyanobacteriota > Cyanobacteriia > Leptolyngbyales > Leptolyngbyaceae > Phormidesmis_A. The sequence continues at coordinate 3,864 of JBBRMC010000311.1, read as the reverse complement.
AGCGTTGATCCGTCTGCCCCCTCATTCCTGTTCTGAAAGGGGTGGTTGAGTTAAGGGGAGTGGCAGTCTGTGCTGAAGGGGTGATGTTGGAGGCAGGAATGGGAGAGGTTGATTTAGCGGTGAGCAGAATCAAAGCGGTAATTGCGCCGCCTGCAAGGAGACCTACAAGGCTGTAAACGATCGGTTGACGATTCATACTAATTCCTCCTGCTACATCTAGGAGAATGAAGCGATGTTTAGAGTTTAGGCATCAAGAGAGGGTGAAGCGATCACTAGATGCGTTATTCTCAGTCTAGCCCATCCTTAAAGTGGCTCTCGATTCCAAGTTTTCGGCATCTCCTCACAAGTTCCTCAAAGGCTTGTTTTATAACTAAAATTGAGTCGTCGATCGCAAGGAGGATGCGATGCTGAGAGCTTTAGATGTGATGACCCAAAGAGCAGACTACATCCGATGCAGAGAAATTTTCTCTTTGGCGTGCTGATTCGGGATCGGACAATCTAGAGGTCTTGATGAGTCGTCGCAACCCAGCTAATCGTCAGCCTTATCCCTTCGATCTAGCTAATCTGAGTGAAGTTAAAGCCATCTTCAGAAATAAGCTGAGTCAATCTGAACAATCTCAAAAAGAACGTCCATATTTCAAGAAGGGAGTTGGGGTTTTATCATGGGAGAGGCGGATTTATTTTCTTTGGGATCACTCGTGCGTTTGCACACACCTAAATCGTGAGAATCCTCAAACCATCAGTCTCTAGGAGCCAAACTTAAATGAACGTTATGGAGTTCTTTCAGCAGAGTGCTGGAAAATGGCTGTCTCAGCGCACCACCCACCATCTGGCATTCAAGCGATCGGAGGGCGGAGAATCAGAAATTTCCGTCGAGGCATTGACCGTCGAAGATCCCAAAATTCTTGAGATCTGTAAGTTGCACAACGTTGATCCGAGCTTGGCGATCGGCGGTGCCCACGTGCAGTGGATGGGCACAATGGCGTGGGATCGCTCCAGTGAAGAAAACCACGAAGGCTCGACCGTGTTTGTCTTGGTGCCTGATGAAGACAATCCCCGCAATGGCAGACTGCTGCGAGAAGTTGGGTATGCCGAAATCGTGCCCGTCATCGGTCGCTACGAGATGGACGATGACGACGGACTGGTGCTAATCACTGAATATGACACGATGAGTTCTAAAGAGCACTTCTGGTTTGCTAGCCCCGATGTGCGAATTCGGAGTGGAACCGTCAAACGATTTGGAGGGTTTAGCACTGCTTCATTCTGCACCGAGACGCGAATTCAGGAGACGGCATCGGGAGAAGCTGATTTAATCTCTCAACAGGTCAAAGATGTTTCTGAGTCGAGAGCCTTTTCGTCTAACTTTGGCTGGTGACGCAACTCGTCTGCAAGAACGTCTTGAGGAGCCTTGAGTTGGGCAAGCACTGCCAGTCTTGAGGCTCCTATTTTGTGGGCGATCGTTGAGTTCTGCTGCAAAAAGTTTCACTAGAGCATCAGGCTAAGTGTATTGGGGCTGATCTTGCAGTACCCTGAGTAGAAACGATTCACTAACCTGTTTTAACCATGCGAGTTTTCGTTCTCTTATTTAATGCCCGAACTGAAAACGAGGGAATTCATACGATCAGCATTGGCGATCGCAATGTGGTGTTAATGTTTGCCGAAGAAGACGATGCCACCCGCTATGCGCTTCTGCTCGAAGCCCAAGACTTTCCTGAACCTGCTGTCGAAGCAATCGACCAGGATGAAGTCGAAGATTTTTGCAGTGGAGCAGGGTATGAATGCAAACTGATTCCTCAAGGCTTTGTGCCCCAAGACGAGTTCGATCGCATCTTGCTCTCTCCGCCCGAAGCCAATCTCGACAACACCGACTGGAAGCCTGAAGGCAGCAAAACCGAACTTGAAGAGGCTGACACTCCAGACCCCGAAATCGAGCGGATGCGACGCAAGCTAGAAGGACTGCTTTAATCATGCAACCACTCGAAACGCGGGGTCATTTGCTAACTGAGCAGGTGAACCCCGACAGCTTAAATCTTGATCAATTGTCCTCGATCGAGCTGGTTGAGCTATTCAATCGTGAAGATGCCAAAACGATCGCTGCCATTGCCGAGGCAAAAGTGTCCTTGGCAGAGGCGATCGATCTGACTGCAAATTCCCTTCGTCGCGGCGGTCGGCTCTTTTATGTCGGTGCTGGAACTAGCGGACGGTTAGGTGTGCTGGATGCGGCAGAATGTCCGCCCACATTTTGCACTCCTCCTGAACTGGTGCAAGGCATCATTGCTGGAGGCGCAGCCGCTCTAGTGCGAAGTTCTGAAGGGTTAGAAGATCGATCGGACGATGGAGCCGCCGCGATCGCTCATCATCACATCACTCAATTAGATGTTGTCGTGGGCATTGCCGCAGGGGGCACGACTCCTTATGTTCACGGCGCACTTCGAGCCGCACGGCAGCGAGGCGCAACCACCATTTTTATCGCCTGTGTTCCTGTTGAGCAGGTGAGCGCTGAGGTGGATGTCAACATCCGATTGCTGGTGGGTGCAGAAGTGGTAGCAGGCTCAACGCGACTCAAAGCCGGGACTGTTACAAAGTTGGCACTCAATATTCTCTCGACGAGTGTGATGGTGAAGCTCGGCAAGGTCTACGGTAATCGGATGATTGATGTTGCGGTGACGAATCAAAAACTGCACGATCGAGCGATCGGAATTCTGCAAGACCTAACCGATTTGAGTCGCGAAGATGCCGGATCGTTATTAGAGCAAAGCGGACGATCGGTGAAACTGGCGCTCTTGATGCACTGGACAGGGTTAGCAAAAGAGGAGAGCGATCGACTTTTAGCGACCCATCAGGGAAATTTGCGACAAGCTGTTTTGAGTCTCGTTCCGTCAAACACTGATTAGGCTAATGGTTGTCGAAACTGCCCTCAAGCGGTGCAAAGGCGATCGACGCGTGAAACCTAGTAGGTTCTCTTGCAGTGTCGCCTTGCAGACAGCATCTTAATTCAACGGAGAGGGAGGGATTTGAACCCTCGGAACCTTTCGGTTCATCCGATTTCAAGTCGGACGCGATCGACCACTCTGCCACCTCTCCAGCAGTCAGATTCTATATTACCTTAGTCGAGAGCAATGGAGTAGCGGGCGGGAAAATTAGCGGCGATCGAGCCGATTCGTCCAACAATTCACGGGTTGCGGTGACGATCGTGTCTGGCAAAACTTGACGTAAAACCCTGCAAGGGGAATCTCACCCAGTAATTCTCTCAAGCGCTGCTCGACTCCTGCGAGTGCGATTTCTGGAAAGTAACCTCGCGCAACACCAGACTGATTAGAAATGACAATCTGTTTTTAGCCAGAATTGTGGAGCGATCGTAATGCGATTTCTGCACTGTTAGACAATGTGATGCGATCGGGATCAACATTGTAAGGAATATCGGGAATTAGGGCGATCTGTAGGACTAGATTTATAGAAAAGGGGCAGATAATTAGACGAGTTTAATGAACGATAAAACGCCCATTTACCCTCACTCGGCGTTTTTGTGCAACACATAATCAGCAGCTTGAACAAACTCGCTTTTTGGATAGCTCAACCAGTCTTCGATACTAATCCGGATGTTTTTCGGGATCTCGACTTGAGCACGAATCTGCTTTTGGTAGAGTTCTTCTCCACGTTGGGCATGATAGGACAGATTTGGCAGCCCGATCGCCAGAGTCAGAGCGTAGCAACAAAAGGTCATTCAGATTGACTCAGCTTATCTCTGAAGATGACTTCGACTTCACTCGGATCAGCTAAGTCGAAGGGATAAGGTTGGCGATTAGCTGGGTTGCGGCGACTCATCAAAACCTCTAGCCCTGCTCGAAACGCGTCTCGATCGTT
>JBBRMC010000310.1:0-5068 GCA_038231055.1 Leptolyngbyales cyanobacterium | reverse complement strand
TGCAGCGATGAAAGAAGCATCAGAAGGCTCACTCAAAGGCATCTTAGGTTACACCGAAGATGAAGTCGTCTCCACTGATTTTCAGGGCGACACGCACTCTAGCATTTTTGATGCCGGGGCAGGCATTGAGTTAAACTCCAACTTCTTCAAAGTCATCTCGTGGTATGACAACGAGTGGGGCTATTCATGTCGATTGATTGATTTGATGGTGTCAATGGCAAAAAAAGAAGGCATCTTGTAGGAAAGCTCAGGGACGAGGGATAGATTGGTTCCTCGTCCGTCAACTAGAACTGACACACTACTCAATTGATTACTATAGTAAAGCCTCACTTCAATAAAATTTAATGCAAAGAACTGCCTCTCTTCCGTCAACTTTAATTATTTCTGGTTTCCATGCGCTTTCAGAGCCATTGCGCGTTCAAGTCCTTGATTTACTGCGAGAGCAAGAGCTTTGTGTCTGCGACCTCTGCGAAGTTTTGAAGGTGACGCAATCTAAGCTATCGTTTCATCTCAAAGTGCTGAAAGAAGCACAGCTAGTGCAAGCCCGCCAAGAAGGACGCTGGATTTACTACAGCCTAAATTTGCCCCAGTTTGTTGTCTTAGAGCAATATTTAGCAGAATTTCGTCGCTTTAGCCCAATTCTTCCTGCTCGTGTTTGTCGCGATGATAACTAATCCATCCACTTCTTAACATCTCGTAATCAACTATGTGTTATGGCGTACTTAAAGCAATCAATTTTATTTGAAATGATTAGAGCGCTCCTCATTAGGGCACTTGCAAAGTAAGCTTCCTATGATTGCCAATCGTCCGATCGCGAGCAGAACGCTTTTTAGTGTCGATATGGCAAAGGTCAAGGAGCGGTTGCGCCCTCATGGGGCGATCGGAAAAGCAACCTATCGCCCATTTGCCCGTCACCTGTTCATCTACGTCAATCCGGTAGCAGCCTAGCAGAAGCCTGAACTTCAAGAATTTGTTCTCTACTAGGTGCGGAGCGCAAAGCGGATTTCACAAGCAGTGAACTATATTCCCCTGCCGGATGAAGGCATCGACTCAGTGAACTTCACTTCTGGGGCGAGGAATTGCTATGGAAGCAATCTGTTTTTTAAGGGTTGGCATTCACGATAGCTCGCTCTATTCAAGGTGCGATCGTGGAGATCAAGCAAAACTAGCATCAATTTTTTTAGATTCTAAATTTCTTATAACTCAAGCAGAATAGTTAGCCTGAAAGGACTAAATAAAATATACTAAATTAAATTGAAATATAAGAAGCCGTTCACTAGGTAAAATCTATGACCGTCCGAGTTGGCATTAATGGATTTGGCAGAATTGGACGCTTAGATTTACGAGCAGCCTGGGGCTGGTCAGACATTGAGTTTGTCCATATCAACGAAGTCAAAGGCGGAGCCGTCACCGCAGCCCACTTGCTCAAATTTGACTCAGTGCATGGACGTTGGGCACCAGACGTAGAAGCGGGTGAGGATCGAGTTCTAATTGATGGACAACCCGTTACCTTCAGCGAATACGCTAAACCCGGTGATGTGCCTTGGGAAGATTACGGCGTAGACATTGTGCTGGAATGTTCTGGAAAGTTTCGGACTCCAGAAACCCTTGATCCTTATTTCAAACGCGGAGTTAAAAAGGTCATCGTCGCGGCTCCCGTCAAACAAGGCGCGCTCAACATCGTTATGGGTATTAATGATGATCTCTATGAGCCAGACCGCCATCATTTGCTCACTGCCGCTTCTTGCACTACAAACTGTCTTGCGCCCGTTGTCAAAGTGATCCATGAAGGGTTGGGCATCAAGCATGGTGTCATCACCACAATTCACGACAACACCAACACTCAAACGATCGTCGATGCGCCTCACAAAGATTTGCGTCGAGCGCGGGCAACGAGCTTATCGCTGATTCCCACCACTACCGGATCAGCAACGGCGATCGGGCTAATTTATCCCGAACTGAATGGAAAGCTCAACGGTTTAGCTGTCAGAGTTCCATTGCTCAACGCCTCGCTCACTGATTGCGTGTTTGAAGTGGCGCGTTCGACCACCGTCGAAGAAGTTAATAAACTCTTGCAAACAGCGGCAGAAGGAACGCTGAACGGCATTTTGGGCTATGAAGAACGTCCCTTAGTCTCAATTGACTACAAAGATGACCCGCGATCCTCAATCATTGATGCGCTTTCCACGATGGTTGTGAATGAAACCCAGGTAAAAATTCTTGCTTGGTATGACAACGAATGGGGCTACTCAAATCGCATGGTGGAATTGGCGAGAAAAGTTGCCAGCAGCCTGAAATAGCCTCGACTTAGAGCTACTCAAAATTCAGTTTATCTACGTCCTCCCTCCTCATGGAAACTTCTAGCGCGTCTCGTGCCAATTTCAAGCACTATATTCTCGTAACCCTTACCTATTGGGGATTTACCATTACTGATGGTGCCCTGCGACTGTTGGTATTACTCTACTTCAATAACATCGGCTACACCCCGATTCAAATTGCCTCGCTGTTTCTGTTTTACGAAGTCTTTGGGGTGGTCACAAACTTTTTAGGCGGCTGGATCGGGTCTCAGTTGGGGCTGAAGGTGACGCTCTACACCGGGATGGGGCTGCAAATCTTTTCTTTAGTGTTGTTGTCATTTCTCAATCCTGACTGGGCGCAATGGTTGGCTGTGCTGTATGTGATGGTGGCTCAAGCGTTTTCGGGCATTGCTAAAGATTTGACCAAAATGAGTACCAAGAGCGCGATTCGATTAGTGGTGCAGCAAGATGCTCACTCTGCGTTATTCAAATGGGTCGCTATTCTAACAGGTTCTAAAAATGCGCTCAAAGGAGTCGGCTTCTTTGTGGGTAGCGCTCTACTTGGGTTATTTGGCTTCGTCAATTCTTTGTGGATTATGGCAGGAGGCTTGTCTCTGTTGTTATTCACAGGCTTATTCCTACCGAAAGGGATGGGCAAAATCAAGACGAAAGTTAAGTTTACTCAACTCTTTTCTAAAAGCCGTGAGATCAACATTCTCTCAGCAGCGCGATTCTTTCTATTTGGCTCTAGAGATGTCTGGTTTGTCGTCGGATTGCCTGTTTTTTTACGCAGTGTTTTAGGGTGGTCATTTCCTCAAGTGGGCGGATTTTTAGCGTGTTGGGTGATTGGCTATGGCATCATTCAATCCTTAGCTCCGACGCTTATTCAGCGATTTGGGTCAGGTCGTCCGCCTCAGTCAAAGACGGTTCAATTTTGGACATCTTTGCTGGTCGTGGTTCCGGCAGCGATCGCGATCGCGCTTCAATTAAACGTTCCTGCCAACGCTGCGATCATCGGTGGGCTGCTTCTATTTGGCGTTGTTTTTGCATTTAACTCTGCTGTTCATTCTTATTTAGTTTTAGCGTTCACTGATGACGACAAAGTAGCGTTGAATGTTGGCTTTTACTACATGGCAAATTCGGGAGGGCGGTTAGTGGGGACGGTGCTATCTGGGTTGGTCTATCAGTTTTATGGGTTGGTGGGCTGCTTGTGGGTGTCAACATTGTTAGTTTTAGCGGCGGCGGTCATTACTCGCAAGATGCCTGACCCCAGGGTCAAGAACCCGCATTAGACAAGGTGGAGCGATGAACGAGAGCTAACTTAAACCAAATTGAGCAGGAGGAAAAGAACGCATTGCCTCGTTATGGTGACACAATATTAGCTCATCATATCTCTGGTCACCTTCGCCCTCCATTAGTCTCTTAGCTATGACTGTCTCTCGCACGATTTGTCTCGGATTTCTTGCCGTTATCACGATCGGGACTCTGCTGTTGATGATGCCGTTTTCTCTCGCGAGCGGAATGTGGAGCGATCCGGTAGTTGCCCTGTTTACCTCCACGTCTGCGGTTTGTGTAACCGGACTGTCGGTGATTGATGTCGGAAAGTTTTACTCATTTTGGGGGCAGCTCTTGATTGTGCTGCTGGTGCAGGTAGGCGGACTTGGCTATATGACGGCAACAACAGTGCTGCTGCTGCTGCTCGGCAGACGATTGGGACTCAGAGACAAAATTGCCATTCAGCAATCGTTAGATATACCGGGTTTGTCAGGGCTGTCGATGTTGATTCGATCGATTATCGCCACTACCTTGATTTTTGAACTCACGGGAGTCTTTTTATTAATGCTGATCTTCGTGCCTGAGTTTGGGTTTAATCAAGGGGTGTGGCTCTCAATTTTTCACAGCGTTAGTGCGTTTAACAACGCTGGATTTAGCTTGTTCTCTGATAACTTGATTCAGTATGCGAGATCGCCGTTGATGAGCATCGTGATTACGCTGCTGATCATTTTTGGCGGCATTGGCTATCAGGCGATTATGGAAATGTTTTATTGGGGACGCGATCGCATCTCTAATCCCTCAAAAAAATCGTTTTTCACCCTCAATTTTAGGATTGTATTAAGTACAACACTGCTGTTATTAGCGATCGGCACGATCGCGTTTCTCGCCACCGAATCTAGCAACGTTCAAACACTGGGGGCACTAGGTTGGAGCGATCGAGTCATGGCAGCTTGGTTTCAATCAGTCACACCTCGAACGGCAGGGTTTAACACGATCGACATCAGCAAAATGACCAATGCCGGGTTGTTTATTACGATCTCGCTCATGTTTATTGGCGCAAGTCCGGGTGGGACAGGGGGCGGCATTAAAACCACGACATTCCGAGTGTTGCTCACCTGTACGCAAGCCGTTCTTGAGGGAAAAGATGAGGTGTTGTGCTATCACCGTCAGATCCCGATGCCTCTGATTTTAAAAGCGGTGGGCGTGTTGGTGGGTTCAACCATGACGGTGATTGGCGGAACGATTTTGATTTCCCTCACCGACCCAGAGCTTAGTTTTATTCATATTTTGTTTGAAGTGGTGTCTGCCTTTGCAACGGTCGGTCTATCAGCAGTCGGAACGCTTAATATCTCGCCCCTCGGACAGCTTGTAATCATTGGAGTCATGTATGTGGGTCGAGTTGGCATCTTGCTGCTAGTGGGTGCGCTGTTAGGAGATCCCAAGCCTAGTTTTGTCCACTACCCCGAAGAAAATCTGCTCGTGGGCTAATTTGCAGG
>JBBRMC010000309.1:0-5078 GCA_038231055.1 Leptolyngbyales cyanobacterium | reverse complement strand
TCTCAAGCCTTGGGCAGTGATTGAGCAACGCATTGCTGCTGCCGCCCAAGCCGATTTGGTGATGGCATTCTATAATCCGATTTCTAAGCAGCGCACCTGGCAACTGGGAAAAGCGCGGGAAATTTTATTGCAGTGGCGATCACCCAACACTCCGATCGTATTAGCGCGAAATTTAGGCAGACCCGGACAATCGGTGCACGTCTGCACGCTTGAGCAGTTTTCACCCGAAGACGTAGATATGCGAACGGTGGTGCTGGTGGGGTCAAGTCAGACTCGATCGATTCCTCGTCCCGACGGGGGCGTTTGGGTTTACACGCCACGACGCTACGAATAAGTAGTCCTGCCGTGTTTAGTATCTGAGGCAAACAGTTCCAGGTTCCCGGAGCGCACGCATTGTTTTGCTATTCTCACTGGTGGCTCATCATGTTTGGGACGACTCGTCTCTAATTTAGTGCGTGTTTCTCGTTTTGTTGCATTAAAGCCTTCTCATCTATTCGTTTTGCTCCCATGCCAATTCCGCAGGTTGTCCTTGATACAAACGTTGTTGTCTCTGGCTTGCGCTCTCGCCGAGGTAGCGCGTTTCGACTTTTGACGCTGGTAGGCACGGGCAAATTTAATATTCATTTGTCAGTGCCATTGGTGCTCGAGTATCAGGAAGTTCTATTGAGAGAGTCATCTAATCTGTATCTCAATGCATCTGACATTGAAGACTTCATCGAGTTTCACTGCGCGATCGCGACAAAACATCAAATCTTCTTCCTTTGGCGACCCTATTTACGCGATCCAAAAGACGACATGGTGCTGGAACTGGCAGTTACAGCCGGATGTGATAGCGTAGTCACATACAACACTCGCGATTTTGTTGGGATCGAAAAGTTTGGAATTAAGGTGATTACACCAGCAGAGTTTTTGAAAGATATGGGAGGATTGCTATGAGTCACTTAAACGTCCAGATTCCTGACTCTTTATACAAAAATCTACAAGTCTTGGCGAAGCAGGATGGCATTTCGGTTGATCAATTCATCGCAACAGCCGTTGCCGAAAAGATAGCGGCATTGACGACCGAGGCGCATTTAGAGGCGTTAGCGAAACGGGGCAGTCGAGAGAAGTATGAGGCGGTGTTAGCAAAGGTGCCTGATGTTGAACCCGAACCCTATGATCAACTGCCGACACCATAACAATTCAGTTTAAGATTTTTACAGGGAATCAAGCACTTTGCGAATAACTTGATAAATTGATTCGAGTTCGCTGTCGGTAATGCAATAAGGTGGCATTAAATATAGCGTGTTGCCAAGCGGACGAATGAAGAATCCTAATTCTAGAAATCGTTCGCGCAATTCAGCCCCGATCGGGTTGAAATAGCCCGATGTTTGGTCGGTCGTGATTTCCATGGCGACGATCGTGCCACACACCCGAACCGATTCGATTCTGGAATGTCCGATTAACCATGTTTCCAGATAGCAACGATGCAGCGCTTCTAGCGCGCGGAATCTGGTGATAAAGCGCCTCTGCTAACGCGGGGTGCCCATGCCCGTGAATCCTCACTCACCAGCTTGAGATGCAGTCTAAAATTCGCCGTCCGTCCTCACGTTTTAACCAAACGCCCTCACCCTTCACAACTTTGAGCGGCGGCGGGGTCATTTTCACCTGCGTCCAAGGTCGCCAAATAGGGGAATCTGTGGAGTTTATTGGACAACTGCAACGTGACCAGACATGAATGTGCGAATGGTGCCGTCAGCAAGACGTAAACGGAGACATCCGTGATCGTCAATCCCGATCGCGTCTCCTGAGATGGTTTCTCCTGATGTCTCGATCGTGATGAATTTACCCAAAAGGGCATCTCGCTCTTGCACTACAGACAACAAATCAGACAACCGAGACGAATGACTTAATGATTGCATCAGCCCAGACAACTGCAATAGGTAGAAACGCAATTTCTCAATCAGCAAATATTCATCTGGAATAACGAGAACAACCTCATGAAGACTAATCGGACTTTTTGCCGATTGAATGTCTAGATCTGAAACCTTAGCATCATAGTTGAGACCAATTCCGATTACAAGTTTAGTTCCGTTACCTACACCACTTGTAACGCCTTCACACAAAATTCCGGCTAACTTACGCTCGTGAAGCCAGATATCGTTTGTCCATTTCAGACGCAACTGCTTCTGCAACGCTGGAACCAAATCTTCAATCGCGTAGATAACCGCTAATCCCGCAATCAAACTAAATTGAGGTAACTGGGCGGCAGGGAGTTGATTGAGCACCACGCTCAACGTCAACACTCCCGGAAGCGAGTGCCAAACGCGTCCCTGTTGTCCGCGCCCATGGGTTTGGTGTCGCGTAAACACGACGGTGCCGTGATCGAGGTGGGCAAGGTGCTCGATCGCCCAAGTGTTGGTACTCGGACAGGCTTCTAACCACGTTAACCAAGGTGGTAAAGGGTTAGTCATAGAATCGCTCATCATGCCCAAATTGTGAACTGGATAAAGAATAACATCTGGTGTAAAAATAAAAGAATGTATCTCTTGATACGGTGCCTTCTGGCAGTTTAAGACGTATACTAAATTTCAATTCATTTAGATTTTTGGTCAAACGATCGAGACACACAGAATTCGCTTCTAGGGTTCCGGTTTAGCTGAGTTAAACGTCTGGTCCGAGAGAAGCAGCCGCTTCTAAATGAGACGGTCACACGGCGGGAAAAAAGCCCGGGAGAGCCAGAAGGCAGTCATTAGATTGACTGGTCAAGGCTTCCTGGGCTTTTGCCATTTATTGAAGGAGTTAGTCATGTCTACAGCACACACAACCGAGCATTCTTTAGAGATTGATCCCACGCTGATTCTTTGGGATGAAGTCGTTCCCGGCGGGGCTTATTGGTCGCGAGTAATTCAGCGCGGCACGACTCTGCGAATTCTCGATTTAGAGGGGTCGAGAGGGGTTTCGATGTTGTGTTATAACGCCGATAACATAGTCGAACGATATAACGCTGCCGACACCGCAAAAATTCAGTTCAATGCGTTTTTGAAGAAGGGGATGGTACTTTATTCCGATATGGGACGCATGTTGTTCTCGTTAACTGAAGATACGTGTGGACATCACGACACGTTAGCGGGATGCAGCAATGTCGCCACCAATGCCGCGAAGTATGGTGATGATAGCCGCAACTCTCGCGATAACTTTCTACTTGCCCTGACCAAGCGAAATATGGGCAAAAAAGACATCATGCCAAGTCTGAACTTGTTCTCTCAAGTCGCCGTTGAGCCAGATGGAGCAATGACTTGGGTAGAGGGCGCTTCTCAAGCAGGCTCTTTTGTTGATTTGCGGGCTGAGATGAACGTTTTAGCTGTTCTTTCAAATTGTCCTCATGTGCTTGATCCGGTTGCGACTTACGACCCTAAACCGATTCGCGTTGTCGTTTGGAAATCACCCGCTCCGGGGGCTGATGATCTATGCCGGACGGCAAACCCGGAAGCGATTCGCGGGTTTCAAAATACCGATGCCTTGTTTATTTAATTCATCACGATCGAGAGGAGCACCCCATGTCAACCACACAAGCCGAATTAGATCCGAAGTTAGCTGTCTATGATCAAGTTCTTGCTGCTCGCAAGCCGTGGGCACAGGTGATCAAGAAGGGTCAAACTCTGCGAATTGTCGATTTAGGAGGCAATCAAGCCGTCGATTTTTTGGTCTATAACGCCGATGATCCGAGTGAGCGATATAGCGCACCTGACACGATTCGGATGCAGAACAACATCTTTATTACAACGGGAACGAAACTGTATTCTAACGATGGAAACGTGTTGATGACGGTGGTCAAAGACACCTGTGGAAAGCATGATACATCAGGCGGAGCGTGCAGTTGTGAAAGCAATTCGGTGCGGTTTGACTTAGATAAGAAGTGGCAGCACGCCTGTGTCGAAAATTTTCTCTACGCCCTCAAAGATTATGGGATGGGCAAACGAGATATGACGAGCAACATCAATTTCTTTATGAATGTCCCTGTCAGCAAAGACGGCACGTTAGAAATTGTCGATGGCATTTCTGATCCCGGTAGCATTGTCGATCTGCGGGCTGAGATGAATGCGCTCGTAGTCATTTCTAATTGTCCGCAGATGAATAACCCGTGTAACGCCTACAATCCGACCCCGATTCAATTGCTGATTTGGGATGCGCCTTAGCTACTGTTCTCCTAGCGATTCACTATGTTTGATAAAGTTTTGGTTGCCAATCGGGGCGAGATTGCCTGTCGCATTATTCGCACCCTCGATCGTCTCAATATCGCATCCGTTGCCGTTTATTCTGAAGCAGATGCAAATGCCCATCATGTCGCAATGGCGGGTGAAGCCGTGGCGATCGGAGGCGCGATCGCTGCCGACAGCTATCTGCGGTGGGAGCGGATTTTAGAGGCGGCACAGCAGACCGGCGCTCAAGCCATTCATCCAGGCTATGGGTTTTTGAGCGAGAACGCTGAGTTTGCAGAAGCCTGTGCTGCGGCAGATATCGTGTTTATTGGTCCGACTCCTGATCAGATGCGACGATTTGGGCTGAAGCACACAGCGCGAGAGTTAGCCTCTCAGCATCAGGTGCCTTTGCTACCAGGAAGTCCGCTTTTGGGGAGTTTAGAAGAGGCACAGATTGCAGCAAATACGATCGGGTATCCCGTCATGCTCAAAAGCACCGCAGGGGGAGGCGGCATTGGGCTACAGCTTTGTCGCACCGAGGAGGCACTGCCAGAATTATTTCAGACCGTTCAGCGTTTGAGTCAAAATAATTTTGGTCAAAGCGGCGTGTATTTAGAAAAATATGTCGATCGGGCCCGACATCTAGAAGTGCAGATTTTTGGCGACGGCAAAGGGAACGTGATTGCGCTGGGTGAGCGAGATTGCTCGATTCAGCGTCGCAACCAGAAAGTGATTGAAGAAACGCCTGCACCCAACATCAGCGATCAACTACGCCAGGATTTATCCAATGCCGCAATCAGGCTAGGCAAAGCGGTTGATTATCAGTCCGCAGGCACGGTTGAGTTTGTGTTGGATGCCACGACCAACGAGTTTTATTTTTTGGAGGTCAACACTCGC
>JBBRMC010000308.1:0-5080 GCA_038231055.1 Leptolyngbyales cyanobacterium | reverse complement strand
TTTCTCAGAAGAGTGTATACTGAAACCTCAAATTCTTGGATTTTGGAGCTAGGAGGGTTCTATTCCTGAGCCACTGAACCTAACTGTAAGCTTGAGAGGCACTCGCGAAGTTAGGGATAATTATCAGCTATTTCGCCTCACAGGTCTGTTAGACGCATTCTCAGAGCCAACCTTCCGTAAGGTGCTCACAAAATGCGTTGACGACGGACCTAAAAACGTTATTTTAGATCTCTCGACGATCGACTTCATTGACAGTTCGGGTCTAGGTGCTCTGGTGCAAGTTGCCAAAAAAGCTCAGACTGCTGCTGGCACTTTACAGATCGTGACCAATCCCCGTGTGACTCAAACGGTTAAGCTAGTCCGCTTAGAGAAATTCTTGGCGCTGCAAACCTCTGTCGATGTAGCGATCGAAAACATTAAGGCTGCTTAAAAGAGCAGTCTGTCACCCATCCGCTATCCAGCACATCTGGATAGCGCTCTTTTTGTGTAATGATGAATCTTTCATCGATTTGCTAGGATCAATCTACGGTCGATGTCACTAGTCAAAAAGTGCCATTGGCAAGGCGAGATGAGCTTGTGATCCCAGATGAGTTAGGAGTTTCAGACACTTTAAAGAGCAGTCTAGCTGATTTGACGCTTGACGGGCATCGGTTTGAAACACTCTCATTTGCTCAAGTGCAGCGTCTCTCTCCGGCAGCGTTAGCTTATATAGGAGATGCAGTTTATGAGCTTTATGTTCGACGCTGCTACCTATTTCCGCCGCTGCGTTTAGAGACTTATCACCAGCAAGTCGTTGCTCAGGTGCGGGCAGAAAGTCAGGCGACTCATCTACGATCGCTCGAACCCTATTTAACCAGCGATGAACATGCCATTCTCAAGCGGGGTCGCAATGCGGCATCTAACCGTCACAAACGCGTTGATCCCGAAATTTATCAGCAAGCCACCAGTTTAGAAACGCTCATCGGCTATCTTTACCTTACTGACTCGCCCCGTTTATTAAAACTGTTTAGCCTTCTAGGATTTGTCGCGTCCTCAGATGTCAATGGATAGCGCCGTCTGAGGTTGAACAACTGCTTGATCGATCACCAAAACTTGTCAGGAATTTAAATATATGTCCATCAATAAACGCGATTCTGATAATCAGGATCGATCCAGCAGAGATTCTGTGGGTAAACCCAACCTCAAAAGCAAGCGCATCATCGTGGGGCGACAAGGGCGCGCCTACACAAAGCCTGATTCAGACCACGATCGTGGGCAAGATCGCCCCGCAAAGAAATTTGAGCGAAATGGAAAATTCAGACCTGAGCGCCCATCGCGAGGTGAAAATGGTCGCTCAGAAGGCGGCTATAAGCCTCGCGAATTCAATTCAGACAGAGGCTCTGATCGTCCCAACACCCGGTCAGAAGGTGGCTATAAGCCTCGCGAAAGCAATTCTGCAAAGCCAAAGCTGCGAACGGGAGAGCCGAGACGCTCAGATTTTAAACCTCGCGAGGCTAGATCTGACTTTCAATCGCGTGATTCTAGACCAGACTTCAAATCGCGTGAACCCAGACGGGCAGATGCTCGCTCCAATGACTCCAGACCAGACTTCAAATCGCGTGATTCTAGACCAGACTTCAAATCGCGCGAACCCAGACGAGCAGATGTTCGCTCCAGTGATTCTAGACCTTCTACTTACAAATCGCGCGAACCCAAACGATCGGACTCCAGATCTGACGATAGACCCTCAGATAGACCTGCAAAATGGTCTTCCTATGGGGCGGCAAAACCAGCCTCTTATGGTGGAGAGTTCAAACGATCGTTTCATGGAGCCGATCAGTTTGAGGCACAAGTTCCCGACGACGAAGAGAATAGTACTGATCTAATCTATGGACGGCACACCGTTCTGGCGGCACTTCAAGGCGATCGCTCTCTCAACCGTGTTTGGATTACGCCTCGTCTCCGCTATGATCCCCGCTTTCACACGCTGCTGACGGAGGCAAAAGCCAACGGCACCGTCATTGATGAAGTCGAACCCAATCGCCTCGACCAGATCACGAGTCGAGGAAATCATCAAGGCGTTGCTGCTCAAACTGCGCCCTATGAATATGTAGAGATGGGCGAACTGATTGAGAAAGCAAAAGCCGCCTCTGAAAATCCTGTGATTGTGGTTGCAGACAGCATTACCGATCCCCACAATTTAGGAGCCATCATTCGCACGGCTGAAGCACTGGGCGCACAAGGGTTAGTGATTCCTCAACGTCGAGCAGTCGGAGTCACCTCTACGGTGATGAAAGTGGCGGCAGGGGCG
Source organism: Leptolyngbyales cyanobacterium (assembly GCA_038231055.1). Classification (GTDB taxonomy): domain Bacteria; phylum Cyanobacteriota; class Cyanobacteriia; order Leptolyngbyales; family Leptolyngbyaceae; genus Phormidesmis_A. The sequence continues at coordinate 2,790 of JBBRMC010000308.1, read as the reverse complement.
ATCGAGAACTTCGCTATAGCGCGAGTGGTTAACTTAACTCGTGCGCTAGAAGAATTGAAAGAAGCGGGCTTTTGGATCTATGGCACAGCGGCTGAATCTAGCCAACCGATTCACACCGTTGATTTTGCAAAAGCGTCTGTTTTGGTCATCGGGGCAGAAGGCGAAGGACTGAGCTTGACCATGCAGAAAAGCTGTGATGTCTTGGTGTCTATTCCTCTTCAGGGCAATACGCCCAGTCTAAATGCATCGGTTGCGGCAGGAATGGCACTCTACGAAATCTATCGGCAACGCTGGGCAAACACCATTCACATGAGTTCTGCAAAGAAGACAACGTGATTGAAAAATAGAATGTAAACAAGTATAAAGAAATATGGAGATTTGAGTCTGCAATTTTGAAGCACAGAGCACTCTCTAAAACATTTGATTACATCTAAGACGCTTATGAATGAGTTATTGACAGACTTTTTGAACGCTCTCGGACTTGCCTGGTGGGTTGAGATCACGACTGATAGCCCCCGTTGTCTTTACTACTTTGGTCCTTTCTTAAGTGTTAAAGAAGCGAAAGCTAATCAAGGCGGCTATGTCGCAGATCTGGAGAAAGAAGGCGCACAAAATATCGTAGTCAAGGTAAAGCGTTGTAAGCCTGCAAACTTAACCGTCTATGACGAAAAAATGGGTCAAAATGCCAACAAAACCCAAGTTTCAAGCATTCTGAGCAATCAGTTTTAGGGATAAGGAGATGAGTTTAATCAGCTCATCTCTTTTTTATAGCGCTTGAACGACTTCAGGATGATCAGCTAACCAGCGATCGATATCTCCTAAAATCTGATCAGGAATCTCCCAAGGCAGCAAATGAGCCGTGTTGGGGTAGCAATGGAATTCACAGTTTTGCAGCGATCGCACCATTTCTCGACTGGATGCAGCCGTGATATGTCGATCCTTTTCTCCGGCTAACACGAGAGAAGGACATTGAATTTTGTCGAGTTCAGACAAGCGATTATAGCCTTGCTGAAGGGCAACATTTAGCGATCGAGTGGCAAATCCCGATGTCTTCAAATAGGCGATCATGGCTTCATTTGCCAGATATTCGTAGGTCGCAGGCGTGTGAGTTTGCACCAAATGGCGAAACAGCGATCGTTTTCCAAAGGTGTCGATGTTCCACTGCCAGCCGGGTTGTAATCGATTCAGAACCGCTGCGATGCCAGTATAAACGTTGTCTTGCAAGCTAATCGGCGGATGGTCTCCCCACGGACGCGCAGAAGTCGCTACTAAAATCAATCCGCTGACTCGTTCTGGAAATTTTAGTGCTAGCTCGACCGCTAGAATTCCGCCTAACGACCAACCTAGAACGAGACAGCGAGAAATATTGTAACGATCGAGGACTGCTTCTAAATCGGTCAGATGATCGATCATCAAGAAATCCTGCTGCGTTCGGCTGTCCCCGTAGCCCCGCAAGTCAGGCGCGATCGTCTGAAATCGCTTAGACAAGTGGCGCGTAAACACCGACAAACTTCGTCCCGCTCCTGGATGTCCATGCAAACACAAAATTGGAAATCCAGTTCCTTCAACGAGAGCATTGAGTTTCATAGCTGGCGATCGTTGATCCATGTTGACGTGCCTCAAAGCGCAAGTGGTCTTTATCAATAGTTTCTCATCTCAATTTTGATGCATGATTTATGCCAAATGCTATAGTCTGCTTGGCATTCATCGCTTATTATGAACTCTAGAGATTGCACGTCAGTCTCAGCCGCGATCAATCTACTAACCAAAGGAGTCACTTGAGAGATGGCAGACCCAACCAACCACAACGATGCTGGCGAAGTCGCCCCCAGCACGGTTGAAAAGCAAGCTCCCGATGTGGCAGAAGATAACGCCCCTAGCACTTCGTCTCCCGAAACGACGAGCATTCCAACTGCCAATGCGCCTGATCCCACTAGCGTGAATGCTGAGGATAACCCAAATGCGGTGAAGCCAAAGGCAGGAACCAAAACAGAGACGACTCCTAGTGAGGAAGCGATCAAGCCAGCCAACGCCAAAAAAGAAAAAGCGCCTGCCCTTGAAGACAAGCCCTTTGCTGAGTTTGTCCAGCAAGATTATTTGCCTGCCCTCAAACGAGGACTTGCGAAGTTAGGCGTGCCCGACCTCGACCTCACCTTTGAGAAGAAGAAAATTCCTCTTAAGGGATATGAAGCAAATGAGTCTTGGCAAGTCATTGGTCACTGGAAAACGGCTAGACAGCCCCGCCAGTTCAGTATCTATTTCTTTGATGAAACCATCAACGGTTTGAAAGGATTTTCGTGTGCTGAAAGCAGTGGCAAACCCAGCACAATGGAATCGTTTTTGATCGATGAGCGTAGAGTCACCCTGGATCTTTTAGTCTTTGGTGCTGTTCAACGGCTCGATGGTCAAAAGTGGCTCGCGAGAAATTAGGGAGCAGTTTCTTCTCTCGCTAGGTTGCCTAGTTTGTAGGTATACGTCTTTTGATCTATCGTTGCCGAGATCTTCGCCCCCTAAATCCCCCATTCTGGGGGACTTTGAAACTGGACTCACTCAAAGTCCCCCAGAATGGGGGATTTAGGGGGCACAAGCCGATCGCAACAAAGCGGAGAGGTTTTCAACACAGTTCCAGCGATCGTGTCTGCTAATTAATCGAGCGTTCTATTGAATTCTCTACATCTCTTTGAAGTCATAGACGACAACGCCTGTTTCTGGATCGTTGCCGATTTCCACATATCCAGTTCTCAACATTTCTTGCAGCATTTCTTCGACTTGGAAGAAACTCAGACCTGT
>JBBRMC010000307.1:0-5088 GCA_038231055.1 Leptolyngbyales cyanobacterium | reverse complement strand
GCACAACGAGTTCGTTTCAGTTAGCGGATATTCAAGCAAGTGGACGGGCGCAACTCACCAAAGGCAATGGCATCGTCAACGCTCAGATCGCTTCAAATGCAGGACTTTGGACAGCCCAAGTGCGGGGAGATGGCGTTCAACTCAACCGCTTCTCGCCCGATCTGCGCGGCTTATTGAGCGGTGATATTGCCCTCGCTGGCAACGTGAATGCCTTAACCCCCTCTGCGATTCGAGCCGATGGACAGGTGCGATTGTCAGAAGGCATCTCGCTGATTGAGCAGCCGATCGTCGCTCAAATTCAATGGGATGGGCGTAAAGTCAACGTTCAACGCGCCACGGCTCCCGGTTTTAGCGCCAATGGCTCAATTTTGGCAAACCTGGATGGAACACCCACTATTACAGCACTCGATCTCAACATTAAAACCACCGATTACGCCCTCGCCTCCTTGCCGCTTCCTCGTCCTCCAGTGACTGACTTAACGGGACGCGTCGATCTGACAGGCAGACTTACGGGCACTCCCGCATCGCCGAGTGTAGTCGGAACTGTGGCAGTGCGCGGACTCTCGCTCAACGGCATCACGTTTGATCCGGTTCTCAACGGCAATTTGCGGCTAGCCCCCAGTCAGGGCTTTGGCCTCAACGTGACGGGACAGCGCGATCGTATTGCCCTCGCTCTCAATCCTAACTACAAACCCATCTCCCTTAACGTGAGACGAGGAGACGCAACGCTCATCGGCAGCGCTCAGGGCAATATTTTCCGCCTTGTGGCGAAGCAGTTTCCGCTCGACGGGTTGACCATTCCCGGCGTGCCATTGGCGCGGATAGGCACGCTGGGCGGTCAACTCTCTGGCACCCTCAACATCGACACCGATCGCCTTCAGGTGATTGATGGAGCGTTAGCCGTTGACAATCCTCGCATCGGCGCATTTCAGGGAGAGCGGATTAGTACCCGATTTGTGAACAATGGCAATGTGATTCGCCTTGCAGAGACGAGTTTGCAGAGAGGCAACAGTCGCTACACGCTAGCAGGCAACTTAGATCTGCGTGCCAGCCCCCGCTTTGAAGGAAACGTGGCGATCGTGCAAGGCAAACTTGAAGATGTGCTGCAAACCCTGCAAGTGTTTCGTTTAGACGATTTTTCACGGGGGATTCAGGCTCCTACTTATGGAAAAGCGGCAGACGTAGCCCCGATCGCGGTGGGGTTGCCTCAATCCCCGCTTCTGAATCAACTGCGGCGGTTTTCTGAAATCAACGCCCTACTGCGTCAGGTGGGGAATCAACGCCAAAACCTGACGATTCCAGAATTAGCAGACGTGCGCGGCACCTTTAGCGGCACCATCAGCTTTGCGGCATCTCTACAAACCGGAGTCAGCGCCGAGTTTGACTTGCAGGGGCAAAATATCGAGTGGCGACCTTATCCTGCTTTTGCAGAGGTGTCACAAAATCAGGTGATACAAAATCCCACTCGAGTTTTGCGCGCCGAGCAGGTGATCGCCAGAGGCAGCTTTGCAAATGGAGTCGTCAATCTGCTGCCGTTGCGCCTCCAGTCAGGGCAGTCGTTTATCAGTTTCTCTGGCAATGTAGGCGGCGCAAACCAATCAGGGCAGCTTCAAGTCGCCAGCGTGCCGATCGAAGAAATCAATAATCTCTATCCGCTCCCGCTTGGTGTGAGCGGCAAACTCAACGCCACCGCAACGCTGTCAGGCACTCGCGATAACCCGTTTGCGATCGGAGAAATCACCCTTGCAGACGGCGATCTCAATGGCACCCCGATTCAGTCGGCAACGGGCAGTTTTAACTATGCTAATGCTCGGCTAAACTTTGGCAGCGACATTACTGTCTCAGGACCCGAACCGATTCGCATCGCTGGAGACATTCCCCTCAAACTGCCTTTTTCCTCAGTCTTTCCTAACAGCAATCAGATTAGTTTGACGCTAGATGTCAAAAATGAAGGGCTGGCGCTGCTAAATCTGCTGACCCCACAAGTCGCGTGGCAAGGCGGAACCGGGCAGGTCAATCTGCAAGTCAGCGGCACCTTGTTACAGCCTAATGTGACTGGCTCTGCGGTGGTTTCTAATGCCACGATCGCTGCCCAAGCGCTTCCCGAACCGTTGACGGGCGTGAATGGCACGATTCGATTTTTGCGCGATCGCATCAATGTTGAATCGCTGCAAGGGCAGTTCAGCAAGGGTCAGGTTGCGGCTCAAGGCGTGTTGCCAATTTTCTCGGCGCTAGAAGCCACCGATCCCGATCTCAACAAACCGCTAGCCGTCGCCCTCAATCAGATTGCTCTCAACCTCAAAGGCATATACCAGGGTGGCGTAAACGGCAACGTTGCGGTGAAGGGAACTGCTCTCAGTCCCCTAATTGGCGGCGAGATTCGCTTAACGGATGGACAAGTACTGCTCTCAGATGAAACAACGGCAGCAAGCGGCGCAACCCCAGCACCGGGCGGCGGTCAAGCCGGAAATGAGCCAGCGATCGAGTTTAGGAACTTGAAGTTAGAACTGGGCGATCGTGTCCAGGTGACTCGTGCCCCAATCATCAATTTTGTTGCCAAAGGCAGCTTAACCGTCAACGGAACGCTCAACAATCTTGAACCCGAAGGCGTGATTAGCCTGACTTCAGGACAGGTCAATCTCTTTACCACTCAGTTTGTCTTAGCACGAGGCTATCGTCAGACCGCACGATTTACGAGCGCGCAAGGGCTTGATCCCACGCTCAATATTCGTCTCATTGCCTCTGTGCCCGAAGTCACCCGCAACCGCATCTCAACTGGAAGCGAATCGGGCGAAGTTCGCGATGATTCTCTGCTAGCAACGAGCCTGGGTTCACTACAAACGGTTCGTGTTCAGGCAAGGGTGGCGGGACCTGCTAGCCAGTTGTTTGACAATTTAGAATTGACCAGCAGCCCTAGTCGCAGTCAAAATGAGATTATTGGGCTGATCGGCGGTGGTTTTGTCAACACCCTCGGTCGCGGCGGCAGCACCCTCGGGATCGCTAACCTAGCAGGATCTGCCCTGCTGACCAACGTTCAAGGGTTTATCGGCAATGCTTTGGGGTTTGGTGAGTTTCGTCTCTTCCCCAGCGTGTTGAACAACGAGCGGAGAGGCAACTCTACTTTGGGTCTCGCTGCCGAGTTGGGAGTAGACATCACTCCCCGTCTGTCTACTTCTATCTTGCGAGTGTTAACGTCAGAGCAGCCCACCCAACTCAGCATCCTGTACCGGATCAACAGTCGATTAATTCTGCGCGGTGCGACTGATTTCTCTGGAGACAGCCGCGCAGTGTTTGAATATGAGGCGAGATTTTAGTGGAAGGAATTTAGACAAGTGCCTGCAATTGCTGAACAAGCTGTTGTGATTTCACAACGCCCTCAATTTTTTGCACGGGTTGACCTTGTTTGAAAACGACGAGTGTTGGTAAGGCGTGAACCTCATATTGACTCGCTAAATCAGGATAATTATCGACGTTGATCTTAACTATCTTAATTTGCTGCTTCATCTGGTCGTTGACCTGCTCCAAGATCGTTGCCATCAAATTGCAGGGACCACACCAGGGGGCATAAAAATCAACTACTAGCGGCACTTCAGAGGTAGAGAGCAATTCTTGAAAGCTGCCAAATTCCTGTTTAGCTGCCATTTTGATACCTTTATTTTATGAGGGTTCCTTTAGCCTAGCGCTTGGGCAAAACTTCGGAGCCAACCGTTAGAAAGTTTTGGGTTTTGAGTCTCGGTTTGTGCCAGAAAATTCTAAGTAAGGGTGAAAGGAGCGAAATCTTTATCTGTGCTAATACAGAGGCAGTGTAAAGAAACGAACAACTAAGCTACAGAGATAAGTAGTTCCATCTGTACTTAGAAAATATGATCCATTCCCGTCGTGCAGCCCTATTCCTAGGAACATTTGCTTCACTTTTTCTTTCTGCTGCCGCTTCTCACGCCCAAAGCTGCGCTAGTGAAGATCAAGTTCCTTTAACTAAAGTCAGGCTTGAAGAAATCGCTAGCGCTGTAGGTATAGGATCAAATCATGTTGAGTTGCGATTTGAAGATTTTGCACTAGAGACAGTCAGACCAGGTTTTCCGATTCCACACAATACTCGTTTCTTTTTCTCTGCGAACAGACAAGATAAGGCTGGTATTGCTAACGTAGTGCCCGATGGGGCAGTGCCACTGATTACGATTACTGGCATTCCCTTAAAGACTTTTATCCATTCAAATAGTGTGTTCTACGAGTCAAAAGCAGTGCGGCGCACTCGCTTACCACCGAGCTACCAAAATTATCAGATTTTAGGCTTTTTAGATGCCCTTGAACACAGCCCCGCAGGGATTGAAGGAAGCTTTGTTCCTGCAATTGTTTTCATGACAACATCAGATGTGAAGGCGATTAGCAAGAAAACACGACTCTTAGCCACTGTGAAAGGTGTGGGAATTCTTCACACAATCGCTTGTGAGATTCCGGGTGTCCTACCCACGGAAAATAATCTTCAAATGGGTGCAGCTATTGTGGTGAACCCTGAGGCATACATCTTAAACATAAGCTTTCCTTTCCCTTCTCCACCGGGTTCTCCCGGAAGAGTCAGACCTTGATTAGATTGTCACTATGAGCATTTTCTTGATGAGACCTGATAACTCCTCCTTGGAGGTCAGCAGAGGTATTGAGTCTATTGATATCAACATCGTGCTGATTTTAGTAAAAGCGGACGTTGAGGAAGTCGCTCAAGCTCTGACTCAGCTAAAGCCGTGGGATGGTTGGATACCCAATGCTTACGGTCAATCAGTTCCATCAAACGAAGGCGCTCTCATATTCAAATTACGAGGGCACTCTTGGAGCTATGTATGTCAGCCGTTTGGTCATACTCTCTCCATGAGGTTATCAGAAGCCGATACCCTGTCACTTTCGGATCTGCTGTCTACTGCCGTGATTGATTATGTAGGAAGCAATACAGGCGGCTGGTTTCGATATTTGTTTTGCAATAAAGGAAGGCTAGAAGAAAGACTCCGTTTTGAAGAGTATGACAGGGATGGCAATCTTGAATTTCAATCAGAGCGCGGGTTTACAGCAGAAGACGTTCAGGATGCCTATACCTTC
>JBBRMC010000306.1:0-5090 GCA_038231055.1 Leptolyngbyales cyanobacterium | reverse complement strand
GAGTTTGGCGATCGCTTGCTCTAATTGGGCGGCTTGACTCACTAATTCTGCGGTCGAGTTGAGACAGCCGAGCCGAAGCGCTTCTTCGAGGGCTAATTCTAAATCTAAGGATTCGTTGGTTAAGGCTTGAACTTGGGTTGCTGATTCTAAATAGCGACTCAAATATCGAGCTTCTGAAGTGACCTGCTTGAGCGTCTCAACATCGGGATTTTCGGCAACAGCATCTCGAATCGAGACTTGATGAGACTCTGGAAGTTTTTCGAGCTGTCTGACTAATGGCGCGAGATAGCGAGTCGGAATGGTTTGATCAGCAGCTTTTTCTCGCACTTCAATCGGCAACAAATCAGAGGTCATGGCTGTCCAATCATCCGAGAGCTGCCGAACTTCTCGACGCGTGATGCGATCGCCCTTTCGTGCCGTGTCGCCAATCATTTGCTGCACTTCGGGCGCGGCTTGAGCCGTTTCGACAAATGCCCGTTTTGTGAACTGATTGACATCTTCAGGCTCTAGACAGCCACTATCGAGCAGGGTGTCGGCACTGTTGGCTAACTCAATTAAGTTATATGCCTGACTTTTGCTGATTTCACGATCTTTGAGCCAGTTAAGAAACCCAACGCCTCGACCTTCGCCGCGCTTTTTTTCTCGATCGCGCACGGTTTTGAGAATACGTCCGCGCCAGATGTCGGTTTGCAGATCAAAGCGATCGCACACCTGCCACGCTTTCTCAATCTGCTGCTGAAAGTCAAGGTCTAAAATCTGCTCGTCTTCGGGATTGGGCAACTGAAAGCCGAGGTCTAAAAGCGGCTCTGATGCAGATGGAGCAAGGTCTGTTGGAAGTTGAGAAGCTTGAACCATCGGGACATTTTAGTGACAGCCGAATCATTATTGCACGATCGCTTTCCACACTAACCCGATCACAAAGACGCTGAGGGCGGCAATGCCAATCACTAATAATAAAAATCCGAATAGCAATAGCAACACAAATCCTTGATCTGCTTTTTTGTGATGCTGTGGTGAATCGAGATGAGCTTCTAACAGCCGAACATTTTTGCTGTTGGCTTTCCAGGTGACATCTAATAAATCTCCGGCAACGGGAACAGAACCTGCGATCGTGTCAAATACGAGGTTAGACACCATTCGCGTCACGGTCGATCGAGGCAACCCTAGTCGAGCCGATTCCCACACAATGTAGACTGAAAACGCCGCCATCACCAGATCTCCACCACCGGGAAGTAAGCCAACGATCGGATCAATTCCCACCCGATAAGAGGTGCCGGGAATTGGGATGGCGTTGTCTAGAATGTGAGCCAGCGATCGTAATCGATGCAGAGAAGCCGCTTTAGAATCGGGTTGCATAGGTGCTTAAAAATCAAGTCGCTCTCAGCATAAAGGAAGTTAGAGCGATCGGGCAGTTTAGCATCACAGTCCTTGTTTTTCTTAAGTCAAGAACTTTTAGATCGCTGTCTCACCGTGGTTTCCTGCTGCTTGCATCTGTTCTATAACTGCTGCTTGCATCTTGGCATCAAAGTTAGGATCATCGACGGTCGTTATGATGCGACGTGGACGATCGCCAAGTCTATCCAAATAGGCTCGAAGTGCTGTTTTATCTTCACGATGCAGGAGAAAGTGCTGCCTCAATTCTTCGTCAGTCATGGCTGCATAGTTGACTTGATTCATTACAACACCTCTCCATCGGGAGTGATTTGAAATTCAAGATTTTCGGTGCTTCCAGCTAAGACATAAAGATTGCTGGTTCGATCGTCTATGCATACAAGATGTATGGGCTGGAGCATGATGTAGGTTAGCCAATAGCTCAGACGATATAGACCTCTCAACTGAGCATTGGTCAACATTCAGGGGACTCACTCAACACCTTTTCACCTTATCGTACAGCGGCTTCAAAATGTTTTTCTGCTCACAGAAAAATTCGTTCTATGAGAGTTGATACACTGTTCAGTATGAAATTTGAAGGTTGAGACTGATGGCAAAAAAAAATTCAATCATTAGCGTATCTTCGGAAATCATGGGTGGCACTCCAGTTTTTGCTGGCACTAGAGTTCCCATTCAAACGCTTTTGGATTATCTCAAAGCAGGAGACTCGATCGACGATTTTTTAGATGGATTTCCAACCGTGACGAGAGAACAAGTTGTTGATTTGCTAGACGAGGCAGGAAAACAACTTATTGGCATGGTGGCATAAAGTGAGGCTTGTGTTAGATGAGTGCATCGATCGCAAACTTGCAAGAGAGTTTGTTGGCTACGAGGTCAAAACAGTTCCGCAGATGGGATGGGCAGGCGTAAAGAATGGTCAACTACTCGCTCTTGTAGAAGCAGAGTTTGATATTTTTATTACGGTCGATCGCAACCTGTCGTTTCAACAGAATCTGCCCCAGTTTGATGTTGCAGTAATCGTTCTACAAGCACCATCCAATCGTTTAGCAGATTTAAAGCTCTTAGTACCGAAGATTTTAGCTATCTTAGCGACAACAACTAAAGGACAAGCCGTAGTGGTTAGTGCATAGGAGCAATAAACTCTCAGGTTAATCCCAATTCGGCAGGAAATACCAGGGATTAAAGTAGTGTTCTCCAGAAGATGATCTAGCCATAGCTTCTACTCATGTAACCACTCACTGTACTAGCTAAACTCCTTATAAGTTTCTTGTTTGATTTCTCCTATAAAATCTTCTATTGCTTCCATGCAATTTTCAGAGGTTAAAGAAGGAAATTTCATGTTTGCAAAATCTAAAGTTAAGTCAGCAATCCTTAGATGTTGAAAGACAGACTGATAGTCATCTTTCCCAACTAGGGAATCCGCAGAAAAGTTAGAGCCGCCGTACAAAATGCTATAACGATTTCTAATTTCAAATCCTCTTGATACCAGTTGATAAAATTCATTCCAGGTTAAAAGATCTATTGAGTTTTTATCCTTTGATATCATCCTTTTGTCTTTATGAGCAATAATTCTATCTCTTGAGAAAGTCAATTTTCTGACTATAGAACCTTCAGAATCTTCTACTAAACTCTTATCTTTAATTAATTGGCTCTCAAGTGAAGATCGCCTTGCTTCAGATAAGCTATTACCCTGAGAGCGCTGGTTATTTTCTGCCTGAGAAATATTTTCTCCTTTATCTATAAAGTCTAAATCTATAAGGTCTAGAAAGCTTTTTAGATTTATACTATGCTTATTTTTATCGTATACTCTTGCCAAAGAAAGAAGGCTTGATTCTTTTAGAGATTCCGAGACTGTTCCCCAAAATGCGTTGCTCTTATTTATTTCCCAATTATACTCTTGAATTAATTCATCTATCTTCCAATAAAGTCTAGATTGATACTTTGCATTAAACAAGCCTGTTGTCAATTCATTGAGGTATCTTTCAAATTTTTCTTCTAAAGAAAGTTCCATATCAATCTCCTGTGTTGATCATATTAAAATAGGTTTACACATAATACTGTCCTTGGATATTACAATCCAAAGTTTAAGGATTACCGTCCCTAGGACTGAAGCCACATAGACACAATTGGATTGAAGTACTTCCTACTGTACTCAATTCTTGATGAGAGCGTTCTATTTTGTCCTTCAACAACACGCCAACAGATCGCTCCACACCCGCTAGAATTAAGTCTCTATCGTTTTTAACCAAATTCTTTGTTATCTCAATCGTTAAAAGTGGTCGTGATTGGAGGAGGAGCGGCGGGCTTCTTTGGCGCGATCGCTTGTGCCCAATCTAATCGTGCTGCTGACGTGACCCTACTCGAAGCGAGTCGTCAACCACTTGCAAAAGTGCTCGTGTCAGGGGGTGGACGCTGCAATGTCACCCATGCTTGTTTTGACCCAGCCATTCTGGTGCAAAACTATCCCAGAGGCGGCAAAGCGTTGCGGGGTGCTTTTAGTCAGTTTCAGGCACAAGATACAGTTGAGTGGTTTAACGCGCGAAACGTGAAGTTGAAAACTGAAGCAGACGGGCGAATGTTTCCGATTACAGACCATTCTGAGACGATCGCTCACTGTCTCATCCAGCAAGCACAGGATGCCAGAATCAATGTTTGTCTGGGAGCCAACGTTAAATCCGTGGTGAAGCACCATGACCAGTTTGAGATTGAGTTACGATCGGGCGAAATTCTCAATGCCGATCGACTGCTCATAGCGACGGGCAGCAGTCCTCAAGGCTATCAGATTGCGAAAGAATTAGGACATACGATCGAGCCAACTGCTCCTTCTCTGTTTACGTTCAACGTGACAGACGATCGCTTAGATGAGTTGTCAGGCATTGCGGTCGATCCGGTGCGGCTGCGGTTGCAAGTGGGAGACACCAAACTAGAGCAAACAGGAGCGCTGTTGGTGACGCACTGGGGGTTGAGCGGTCCGGCAGTGTTGAAGCTGTCGGCTTGGGGTGCCAGAGTTCTCCATGAGCATCGTTATCAAGCGACGTTGACGGTTAACTGGTTGCCGAAACAGAACCCAGAGGCGCTGCGACAAGAATTGCTGGCAGTAAAATCGCAATTGCCGAGACGCGCGATCGTCTCCAGTTGCCCGGTGCTGTTGCCTCGTCGTCTGTGGGAAAAACTCACGGCGGCTGTTGGCATTCAAAAAGAAACCCGTTGGGCAGAACTCCCTAACAAAACGCTGAATCTGTTGATTCAAGAACTCACACAGGGGAAATATCTCGTCAACGGCAAGGGAGTTTTTAAAGAGGAATTTGTCACCTGTGGCGGCATCAATCTCAAAGAAGTCAACTTCAAAACAATGGGAAGCCGTTGCTGTCCGGGGCTTTATTTAGCAGGTGAAGTGTTAGACATTGATGGAGTTACGGGCGGATTTAACTTCCAAAGTGCTTGGACGACGGGATTTATTGCAGGACAAGCGATGGCAAGAGAAGCCGGACTTTGACCCAAGCTTTCTGCACGTCCGATGCTCTAATGTGTCATTGAACCTCATCGCGCTTCTAAAGACTCTTCAACAGTTAATTCAATATCACTTGCAATCTGCCGTAGTAGTCTGGGAGAAATATCACAACCCTTGTGAAATGGAACAGTCGTTCCTCGACCATCCTCATGACGAAATTGCTTGTGCGATCCCTTTTGACGAACCT
>JBBRMC010000305.1:0-5093 GCA_038231055.1 Leptolyngbyales cyanobacterium | reverse complement strand
CGCAATCGGGCGAAGGAGCGAGGGCTAGAACCCGATGAGTCGTATGCGGTGGGAACTCAAAAAGAAATTCCTGACATCGCGATCGAGGTGATCATCACCAGCGGTTTGCTTGACAAGCTAGAAATCTATCGCGGGTTGGGCGTGGGTGAAGTCTGGGTGTGGCAAGAAGGACAGCTTCTAATTTATCGCTTGCGAGAAAACCAATATGAGCAGATTCCTCGCAGTGAGTTTTTACCAGAATTAGATTTAGCGTTGCTGATTCGATGTGCAGCGATTCCTGATCAACACGATGCGGTGATTGCCTTTCGAGATGCGTTGCGCGGTTAATTGGTTCTCTAGACAAAGCTTGTGCGATCGAACACAATCTAAAATGAACGGCTGACAATTCAAAGTGAACGACTGACAATTCAAAGTGGACGATCGCGAATCGAATAGGATGTGCCGCAAATTGAATGAGAGCGGCTGACAATCGAATGAGCGTGTGATCCCTTAAATCCTTCTTTCGCGACAATACAAAAAGACACAGGTTAGCATAAGAGTCAGTTGCGCTTCATTTAAACATGACTCAAGAGCCGCCGAACAAACCGAGTCTACAAGAACAATTGACGGATAGTTTGATCAAACTGTTGATTGCGGGAAGTGGGGGATCGACGCTGTACTTTTTGTTTGTTGGTGAAGTGCCCAAAGCGCTAATTGCGGGAGCCGTTGCTACAGGGACAGGACTACTTACTAAGTTTGGCGAAGGGCTGATGAAACCTCTACAAGAGGGAATGAGTGCGCGGGGAGAAAAAGCAGGCAAAGTGATCGACAAAGGCATCAATCAAACGCTTGACCAGACTCAAAAAACGTTGACCAACTTTTCACAACAGTATCTTGATGCGCTCAAAGTAGATTGTTACACGATCGATATTGAAGGGCATCAGCTTGATCAGGCGTTGGCGCTAGAAGATATCTTTGTACCCTTGCGGATCGAATCGGCATCGGATCATTGCTTGGATGCGCGAAACAATCGAGAAATTTGGGACTTTTTACCGACAAAGCCAAATCCCTCTCTTTATCGCAGAATTGTGGTGTTAGCGCCGCCGGGATATGGAAAATCGACGCTATTGCGATATTTGACGTTTGCCTACATCACGAAATCGCCTCGCACTCATCAAACGCGATCGTTGCTGCCTATTCTGCTGCGGTTGCGAGACATTCATCCGCTCATTCAAGATGAAACTGCTGATAAGAGTGCTTTGGTGTTGCCAGATCTGGTTGCAAAACATCTGGAGACAAAAGGAGAATTTCGCCACCTCAAGCTTTCTAAAGAGTGGTTTGAGTCACAGCTAAAGCACAAAGATTGTTTGGTGATGCTTGACGGCTTAGATGAAGTGCCCAAAAGTCAGCGTCCCAAGGTGCGGCGGTGGGTCGATCGCGAAATGAAAGCTTACAAGCGCACTCAATTCATTCTCACGTCGCGTCCCTATGGGTTTGAACCTCAACCAGACGAGGAGCTAGTTCCGGTCAACATTGATTTGCGGCTCAAAGTTCTGGACTTCACCAATGACCAGAAGCGATCGTTTATCGACAAGTGGTATCGAGCGGTCGTTGAGCAACGCTGGAATATTTTGCGTGAAGAAAACCGCCGTAAACCTGAAGAGCGCCGCTTATCAGAAGATGTGATCGCCATCAAAATTGAGCAGGATGCGATCGACTATGCCAATCATCTCAGCCGACAATTGTTTGCCAGCAGTGCATTAACCGATTTGGCAAAAAATCCGCTGTTGATCACCATGATTGCGGCAACGCATCGTGCCCAAACGGAGTTACCCAAGCGTCGAGCCGAGCTGTATGACACAATTTGCCGTCTGCTGTTGGGGACTCGTCCCTCTGTCAAAAAAACCAGTCTGACGCTGACTGCCAGCCAAAATAAAGCAGTGTTGCAAGGGGTAGCGTGGAATCTGGTGCAGCGAGAGAAGACCCAATTTACACCGACAGAAGGCGCTCCGTGGATTGAAGAGATTTTGACTCGGTGTGGAAAAGATCAGCCGTTGACTGCTGATCGCTTTTGGGAAGAAATCAGAGACGTTGCAGGGCTATTGGTCGAAAAAGAAGTTGGCTTGTATGAGTTTGCTCACCAAACGTTTCAAGAATATCTAGCCGCGCTCTACGCTAAAGAACAATCACAGGAAGCGATCGTGCTACAAAACATTGCGAACGATCGCTGGGAAGAAGTCATCTGTTTTTATGCAGCACTGGGTAATGCCACGAATTTGATCAATGCAGCCCTTGATCAGTTGCGAGACAATCTAGATGCACCCAAAGCTTATTTGGTTAAGCTGATTGATCGCTGTAAGCACGAGTGTCGAGAAGTGGATAGGCAGGTGGTCAATCGCTGGGAGAAAGAGCTTTTGCGTGATCCAGCCCCGAAGCTTAGAAATTTTGCAGCATTCAAGCTAGAGCAACGGTTTCATGAAGATTTGCTCCCGCTGACTGAGAAAACGAGCATTACTGAAACTTACATTACCTTTGGTGAATATCAACTATTTCTCACAGCACAAACCACCGGACAGTTTCATTCTCAAGCAGCGATCGTGCAAGCTCCACCAGGACAAGAAAATCAACCTGTAATAGACATCAGTTGGCAAGATGCGCGTTGGTTTTGTGCATGGTTATCAACACAGGTGCATTTGCAATCTAAACGTGTCGTGTATGACTATCGATTACCCACTGTTGAAGAATTGCAAGTATCGCCCGATCGCGACAGTCTAATCGCTTACACTGATTCCCCTAATCGCCCTGGTAATGCTCTGCGAGTGGTGCGGACTGTGATTCCATATCAGTATCGATCGCTGCAAAACTATCTTTCAAATGGGCGTTGGCGAGAAGCTAATCGAGAAACATTCGATGTGATGCTAGAAGTTGGAGAACAAGAAGGAAAGGGCTTTTTGGAGGAAGAAGATATTCAAGGCTTTCCTTGTGAGGATCTCCGCATCATTGATCAATTGTGGATAAAGTTCAGCGGTGGAAGATTCGGATTCAGTGTGCAAAAGCAGATTTATGTTGAGACGGGCAATTCATTAGATGGTCGATATCACGAGGAAAGTTGGGAAAGGTTCTGCAACCGACTTGGATGGATAAAAGACGAAGAGTATGTTGATGATATTGATGTAAATTTTGATACTTGCGCTGAAGGGCATATGCCTATATGGGTAAGTCATTTTTGGGTAGTTGCAGATTTTAGTGGATTGTTTGTTTGGGGATCTCTTCTCGGGCGCAAAGACTTGTGAAGTCTGGCATCAGAGAGTCTCAGTGTTGCCTAAAACTTACACAGCATTCTGCAATTTAGGTCGCACTTCAAACATCAACTGAGAACAGTAAAAACAAACATCGAATTCCAGGAAGAAGTTCATTCGTCCCAATAGCAAAGGCGCATCATCCGACAAACTCCACGCAAATACCAACCGAACTGGAGCGAAGTTACCAATTTGTCCAGACAGCAGCAAGCCCCGTGCCTCAACTGAAGCTAAATTACCAGCCAGAATCACAGAAGTTGTTTGTTCCTCCCAAATCGCCCCAAGCTGAACTCCAACACTATAAGGCAGCACGTTGACACTTGCGCCCGTATCTAGTAGTGCTGAAACGTCTACTGACAAATCCTGATAGGCAAGAGACAGTGGTAGCTGAGGCAGCGCATCGGGAACACCAAACGCGTCAAACCCCTCGACAAAACTAAACTGTTGAGCGTCACGCATTCGGCGATCGTTCCGACTTCAATAGTTCAGCGAGTTTGTGAGCAGCTCCATGAGAATTGAGCGGCGACCAGACCTCATAAGTTGCTCCCGCTTGAAGACTTGGTTCCTCTTCCCTAGCAAGTTCTGCAATCAAAAACTGCATGATTTTTAGCTTGTCTGCACGCGATAAGTTTCTCAACCTGGGAAATAGCTCTGCTGTTGTCATGGCATCTAGAAAAACGCGCTACTCTTCCATTTTCCCATAGCTCCCAAATGCTGCATGAGAAGATGATGAGATTGCCTTTGCATGACGATCAAAACTCCTTCCATCGAATTGCTCAACACCTTTCCACCTCGCCCAATCAACAGTGCAACTTGAAGCGAAAGACCTCGCTCCTATTTTAGAAAGTGAAGCGATCGCCGTCGAAATCTTGAATCATCAACGCCAAATCAGCGATCGCTAACAACCCAAATGAATAAAAATCTGCTATAAGCTTTCGTCTCTCAGTGCTACTGTGGGAAAATAACGATCGTCTTCAACGATTCCATGACTTTAGACATCCTCACCAAAATCAACAATCTGCCTCCTGAGATGCAGCGAGAAGTGATTGACTTTATTGAGTTTTTGGAGTTTCGAGCAGCTCGATCGTCCCAACTTCATGCCCCTGAATCTTCATCAATTTGGCAAAATGAGGCATTCTTTGGCATTTGGCAAGACCGTCTCGATCAACCAGACAGCACTGAATGGGTTCGAGAACTGCGCCAACAAGAATGGGGATGATCCGAGATGCCTACGCTGGTTCAAGTTGATACAGATATCCTGATTGATTTCGGGCACGGGGTTCAAGAAGCCGTTAATTACTTCAGCAATATCGGTTAAGTCATGGATTGCTAATTGCTGATGCGCTGATCGCCGCCACTGTGATCGCATTGAGCCATCCCTTAATCACAAAAAATCAACGAGATTTTCGCTTCATCACCGAACTCATTCTTCTACCCTATTCATAACGACTTAGTTGCTTTAGTCGTCAGTTTCGTGATGGAACGTTTAGATTATCCTAGCTAAGTCCCCTATTCTCGGACTTTATGCGATTACTCTGCCTCAGCAACGGTCATGGAGAAGACGCGATCGCCGTTCGCATTTTGCACGCCCTCCAGCAAGAAGGCTTTTCGCAGATTGATGCCCTCCCGATCGTGGGCGAAGGACACGCCTACACTAAGCTTAATATCCCCGTGATCGGAGCCGTCAAAGCCATGCCCTCCGGCGGCTTCATTTACATGGATAATCGGCAACTAGCACGAGATATTCGGGGCGGCTTAGTGCAGTTGACTTGGGCGCAAATCAAAGCCGTCCAGACTTGGGCGAGAGACGGAGAT
>JBBRMC010000304.1:0-5105 GCA_038231055.1 Leptolyngbyales cyanobacterium | reverse complement strand
TTGTCTGCAACGGCTGCCGAAACGATCGACGATAAGGACGATACTCAAATCGCATCGCTAAACCAGTTGCGTCAACGCAAACCCCAACCCCAAAAGCAACCCACTCCAAAAGTGAAGTTCGACGGCAATTAAACGACAGAACGTAAGTTTGTGGGGTTGGTCATGATGCGCTCCAATAAACCTGCAAAGCTTCTGAGCGACGGGCAAACTGAGAAAGATCAGCAGCGTCCAAATAGGGAAGACGTGCAGCATCACAAACAGAGTCGTCAGCGCATAAAAACTGCCGCAGATCCACGGCAAAAGCTGCGCCGATCGCTTCGTCCCCAACCGCACCACGGGGGATCGTTTGCCGATCGCGGCATCGTCTTTCACTTGATTAAAGTGAGAGCAGAACAAAATTAGGCTAGTGGCAATGCCAACCACGATCGACGCTGCCAAACTCGTCGTTGACCAGGCTTTTGTTTGACTGTAATAGGTTGCCGCAAACGCCAATGGACCAAACGCAAAGAAGCAAAGGATTTCTCCCAGCCCTTTATAGCTGAGGCGAAATGGCGGACCCTGATAGATATAGCCAATTCCACAGCACAGCAGAATTAGACCAATCACCGTGAAATCTTGTTGCCTTGCCGCGATCGTGCTGATGCCCAGCAATCCTGCCGCGAGACAAAGATTACTCATCCAAAAAATCAGGGACTTATTGCCCGTCATATTCACGAGAGAATTTTTCTTATTGACATCAACTCCAGTTTCTGAATCAAACACGTCATTGCTAAAATTTTCCCAAGCCAAAATCAAAATGGCAGAGATCAAAAACGTGAAAAAAATTGACGCATCAAACCGACGGGTTTCAGCAAATGCAATGGCTGAACCGACCCAGATCGGCATGATTGCGACGCTATACATTGGTGGCTTAATGGCGGCAAACCAGAGTTTTTTATTCGCCCGCTCGATCGTCTTAGTCGTCATCAACAAAACTCCTCTAGCTGCCAGAAGGCTGAATCATGCTGTGTTTCTCAGTCTCCCATTTGGGTTGGAGCATTGGAGGGGTTTTATAGAAACGTTACATCTACAGAAGGGAAAGGCATTCATCCCTTATCCTTTGCTTCTAGACTAGATCGTAGACGCTCGATAGAAATGCCTTGATGAAACTGCCTGATGGATCTCGGTTGCCGTCGCTGCTGCAAACCCTTGCGATCGTGGCTCAACCGATCAACTTCCTCGAACGCTGTGCCCAAACCTATGGAGACACCTTTACGCTGCGGGTGTTAGGGGTTAACTCTCCACCTGTCGTTTTTTTTAGCAACCCTGACTCGATTCAGGCAATTTTTACGACGCTGGCAGACTCGTTTGAGTTTGGTAAAGTGACTCACATTTTTCGCCCGTTAGTGGGCGATCAGTCGGTGATCATGCAAGAAGGACAACGCCATCAGCGACAGCGACAGTTGCTCATGCCTGCCCTACACCGAGAACAGCTTTATGGTCAGGGACGCGTCATTTGTGATCTGACCCGACAACAGATGTCAGACTGGTCAATCGGACGATCGCTGACCATTCGCGAAGAGATGTCAGAAATCTCGCTTCAGGTGATTTTGCAGGTCGTGTTTGGCATGGTACCCGGAGCGCGTTATGAACGGCTCAAACAGTTGCTGAGCCATTTACTCGAAGCCATTACATCACCGCTTTACTCGACGCAGTTCTTCTTCCCAATGATTCAGCAAAATTTGGGGTGCTGGAGTCCGTGGGGCGGCTTTTTGGCTCAACAGCAGGAGATCGACGCACTGATTTATGCCGAAATTAACGATCGTCGCTCTCAATCCCTCAACGGTCGAACGGATATCCTCTCGGTGCTGATGACCGCTATTGATGATCAGGGCGAATCAATGAGCGATGTCGAACTGCGTGATCAGTTGATGACCTTATTGCTGCTCGGACACGAAACCACCGCATCGGGTCTAGCGTGGGCATTTTACTGGGTTCATCGTCACCCGGACTGTCTCGATCGCCTGCTCACCGAGCTTCAAACCTTGGGTCAAAATCCCGATCCGACAGCACTATCTCAGTTGCCTTATCTGACTGCCGTTTGCAAAGAAGCCTTGCGCGTATATCCATCGCCCTCATCTCTCAACCGCGTAAAGTCAAGCAAACCGTCCATCTGGAGGGCTATGAATTTGAGCCAGGGGCAATTTTGGTGCCCTGCATTTATTTGGCGCACCATCGAGCCGAGACTTACCCTGAACCAGAGCGGTTTAACCCAGAACGCTTTATCGCTCAAAAATTCTCGCCCTCTGAGTTTTTGCCCTTTGGCGGCGGCAGTCGGAGTTGTGTTGGTATGGCGCTCTCGCTGTTTGAAATGAAGCTCGTATTAGCAACTGTTTTATCGACCTACGAGTTTAAAACCAACTACGATCGTCCCGTGCGTCCCGTGCGGCGCGGCATCACATTTGTTCCGCCTGACGATTTTCAGTTAGAGGTGACGGGGCAACGCTCGATCGAGCACGCAATCCGTCAACCAGTAGAATCAGCGTAGAGATGGTTTAGTTGATATCCTCATGACTATTACCCCTTATCGGCTCGATCGGGTTCAAAATCAAACTGCGATCGCTCAATTTCTATCGACTTGCAAACGAGCAAATCGTAGTAAATTTCCTCAAATTGTTAGCATTTCCTTAGAGACAGAACCTATCGATCCACTGGCAGTCCTTCAAGCCATGGTTCGACCTGAACAGCGCCACTTTTATTTTGAAAAGAGCGGTCAACAAGAAGCAATGCTCGCGATCGATACGGCGATCGAGCTTAAGACTGAGGGCAAGAATCGCTTTATTGAAGCAAAAGAATTCATCCGTGACGCTTCAGCGAATGTGATTCAATTTGGAGACTCAGAAACTCCGTTTTCGGGAGCGCATTTTTTCTGCAATTTCTCATTCTTTGATCAACCCCGTCAGGAACAGTCTTCGTTTCCATCTGCATCGGTTTTTCTTCCCCGTTGGCAAGTGTCTCGTCAAGGCGATCGCTGCACAATCGTGGCGAATGTCATTCTTGATCGAACTCTAGATCCAGAACAGGCATCTCGCCAGATATGGCAAGGCTTTCAAGCGATTCGATCGGTGAGATATCAAGTCATTGACTTCCCGATCGAGTCTCCAATTTTCTTAAGAAAACAAGATTTCTCTCACACCAATCATTTCAAACAATCCGTTCTGTCAGCATTGAAATCAATTCAAAATAATCACTTTAATAAAATCGTTTTAGCTCACGCCTTAGACGTGACTTCACCCATTCCATTTAATCTGGTTTCTTCTCTTAATCATTTACGTCAACTCTATTCAAATTGCTATATCTTCTCAACCAATAACTGTCAGGGACAAACCTTTATTGGGGCAAGCCCAGAACGATTGGTCGGAATTCACAATCAGCAGTTAGAAACAGATGCTTTAGCAGGGTCGGCTCCTCGCGGCAAAACGGCGATCGACGATGCTGAATTTGCAGATCGCTTACTGTCAAGCCAAAAAGAAACCCATGAACACCAAGTTGTCATTGACTTTATCACTCGCCATTTAGCAGAATTGGGATTAGAGACCCAGCGATCGGCGGCTCGTCTGCTGCAACTGCCTAATATTCAACACTTACACACTCCGATTCGCGCCACCGTTCCGCACCGAGTTCACCTACTAGATGTGGTCGCCAAACTGCACCCCACGCCTGCGGTGGCAGGTGCGCCTAGAGAGCTTGCCTGTGAGCAGATTCGCCACTATGAGCAGTTTGAACGATCGCTGTATGCGGCTCCGATCGGGTGGGTCGATCATCAGGGCAACGGCGAATTTGCGGTCGGCATCCGATCGGCGGTGCTAGATGGCTGTCACGCTCGATTATTTGCCGGGGCGGGCATCGTCGCAGGTTCCAATCCCGATAAAGAATTAATCGAAGTTCAACTCAAGCTGCAAGCGCTTTTAGCCGCACTGGTCTAGCCAAACGACTACACTAATAGGGAGATGCAAGTGTTGTGCTATGACCTCTTTTGCAGATTTACCGACCTTCACAAAACTGCCTGACCACACGCAGCTTCCCGAATCAGATGGCACGTTTGTGAAAAACTTTCTAGAACATCCGCAAAGTGTTTTGTTGACGGACTCGATCGAGCCGATTTTGCAACAGCGCCATCCAGACGGGCAATATTGTATCGGTCAAGATAGCGGTATCTATTGGCGGATCACTGACCCGCTCGAACGAGGCGCAGAAGCCCCGGATTGGTTTTATGTCGCCAATGTGCCGCCTACGATTAATGGAGAGTCTCGCCGTTCTTACGTGCTCTGGCAAGAATTCATCGCGCCGCTGATCGTACTGGAGTTTGTTTCAGGCGACGGATCGCAAGAGCGAGACACCACTCCCTGGACAGGCAAATTTTGGGTGTATGAGCAGGTGATTCGTCCCGCCTTTTATGGCATTTATGAAGTCACCAAAGCCAGCGTCGAGGTCTATCACTTCGTCGAAAATCGATATTTGCCTGTGCTCGCCAACGATCGGGGACACTACCCAATTCCCCAACTAGGCGTTGAGTTAGGCATCTGGCAAGGGCAGTATCAAAATCTCGACGTTCCCTGGCTGCGCTGGTGGGACAATCAGGGAACGTTGCTCTTGACCGGACACGAGATCGCCGCGCAGACTCAGCGCCAACTTACTCAAGCAGAATCCCAACTTACTCAAGCAGAATCCCAACTTGAGCAGTCCGAACGGCAACTTGAACAAGAACGGCAACGCGCAGAACGTCTTGCTGCCCAACTTCGGGCGCAAGGAATTGATCCAGAGGCTTAATTTTTCCGAATGGCGATCGATTTCCGCAACACCAATACTGTCTGGGCATCCGTCTTGGCAGAAACCCTTCAGCGTCTTGGTTTAACCACGGCTGTAATTTGTCCTGGCTCTCGATCGGCACCGTTAGCGATCGCCTTTGCTCAACATCCCAACATTGAGGCGATTCCGGTTTTAGATGAGCGATCGGCTGCTTTTTTTGCTCTGGGTTTGGCACGACACACTCATAAACCTGTGGCGTTAATTTGTACGTCTGGCACGGCTGGTGCAAATTTTTATCCCGCTATTATTGAGGCGAG
>JBBRMC010000303.1:0-5106 GCA_038231055.1 Leptolyngbyales cyanobacterium | reverse complement strand
TCTGTCAACCACTCATCAGATAACTCTAGAGAATCGTCTGCTGAAAGAGTTAAGGCATCATCCAAGCCTAACTCCTCTAGTCCAGCATCTAGAGACAGTTCATCCTCTAACAACAGATCGGACTGACTCCCAGAATTGTCAGAGGGTGAGAAATCATCCGCCTCTTCACCATCGGGAATGAGAGGAGGCGCTTCTAAACTTTCTACAGAAGTTGCAGAGTCTTCAACGAGACCAAAATCGAGATCGGACAAATCTCTAAATGGGTCGTCTGTCAAATCCCCCAGTTCATTCCGATCGTCTGATTCAAGCGTTAACGATTGAGGAGAGTCATCTAGCTCCAAACTTTCCCACGGGTCGGAGAGGGGGGCAGCAGACGCAGGGGCTTCATCTAACGCGAGGTCAAAATCTAGATCGTCAAACGTCAAGTCTTCATTTGCCACGGGGCTAGAAGACCCGATCTCATCAGTTAGAGGCTGATCAAAATGCAAATCCTCATCGTCTAGCCCTGCGAATAGCTCGCCCAAGTCTCCGCTTCGAGCCGCTTTCTCATCTACTTGGGTCACCGAAGGTATCCCTGAGACATCATCTGAGGATGGGAGTGCACTGGTCGAACTTAGGTCACCAAAGTCATCTAGATTCAGATCGCTAAACAGATCATCGGCGGAAGGAGTTAATACCTCTTCGGATGCTTCTAACCCAAACAGATCAAAGTTCTCACCATCGGCGGCGGGTTCAGACAAAGTTGCGTCTACGATCGCATCCGAGGTCGCTTCAGAATCAGGTAAATCTTCTAATAAATTATCTCCAAATAGACTCATGAGATCGTCATCATCCGCGCTGACCGTAACAGGAGTCGCCGCAAAATCGTCAAACATCAAGTCTGAAAAGTCGCTGTTCTCCTCCTCACTTGATGAATCGTTTAAGTCAAGCGTCACCGGCTGAGAGCTTCCAATCACCTCTTCTTCTTGCCAGGTAGCACCGAGATCGGGCATTTCCCCTTCAAACAGATCTGCCAAGCTGTTGAGTTCTGCCATACCGACTTCGGGTCCGTTGCGATCACTTGAGTCAGCCGATTCAGTTGATTCAGCCGCTCCAACGGGGCTACTATCACTGCCCGCTTCAAACAACACGGCATCCAGGTTTAGATCGTCTAACTCCAATGAGTCTAGAGAATCCGTTTCAGCCGCAAAATCCAGCCCTGACAGGTCTAGGTCATCGTCTGAATCGAGATTGTCTGTCATTGCAAAGAAATCTGCCAGATCATCATCGACTGCTAATGGAGAGGCAGCCTCGATCGACACCAGAGCGAGCAGTTGTTCGCTGGGTACAACATCCCCTACCCGACCTGCTAAAACCGATTCCTGTGCCTGTTTAAAGTCTTTGATGACGATCGGAGCCAACACGCGATAGGAATTATCGAGATCAGCGATCGCTTGACTTGCCAGATTCACCAAACTACACCACTGAGCGAGGTCAAACGCTTCGCCCAACCCCCTTAACCCAGAACAAATTTCTTGGAGGCGATCGCGTCCGTTAGGCAACGTCTCTGCCTGTCGAAACAGTTGCAGCATTTCGCGCAGTTGGGCAGGCACATCGGTTTGAAAGATGAGCACCAACGCACTATCTTGAGAAAGTGTTACTGGAGCCGTCGAGATTGCCGGCTCGCCAGTTGTCACCGGAACAGGCACGGCTGCCTCACCTTGACGCTCTAGCAGATTGAGATGTTGCTGAAGCTCATCAAAAACAGGCTCAACGCCTGCCATCGTTGCATTCGACGCTTCTTCACTTAATCCAAACGGACCTTGTAACTGCTCTAACAGCTCTTGAAGCGTATCAAACACCCGCAGCAGAAGGGTTTCTACTTTTTGGTCAGGCTTGATTCCAGGCGAGTCTTTAAGAATTTTGAAGAAATCTTCTAAGCGGTGTGAGGTCTTTTGAATGCCACTCAGACCTAGCATCGCGGCTCCACCCTTAACCGAGTGAGCCGCCCGAAAGACTTCATTGACCATTTCTGGGTCTGCGATCGTACCTTGCAAATTCAACAAACCTTGCTCAATGGTATTGAGGTGGTCTTTTGCTTCCTCAATGAAGTAGCCCATGATTCGCTGCTGTTGTTCTGGCTGCATCGCATTGTCCCTTTCTATAGTTAGAGTGCTCTCCGTTTCAATCTAGTCAGTGACCCGTTTAGAGGAGTCTTAGAGAAGATAGATGATCTTGAACTGGGAGAAATTGCGACTCGAGATCATCCGAGGTTTTGACCTGAAATCATTCGAGATAACGCTGGGTAGTATGGCTTTAGGGTAACTCAATAAGGGTAGAGTCTCCTCGATCGGTGCCTGTGATTTGCACTACTTTCGCTCGATCGACTCAACGCGGAACCGCTCCACTGAGGTCAACAAGTCTCTAGCAACACCGACCAGATTTTGCAGCGAACCGGAAACTCGCTGCGCCTCTTGCGAGGTTTCTTGAGCGGTCAGTTCGACTGATTGCATCACCTGAGCCACGGCACGAGAGGTTTCGGTCTGTTCGACCGTATCGGCTGTGATTGAGGTCACTAGAGTGTTGATGCGGGTTGACACTTGGATAATGTCTTCCAGCGATCGCTTTGCCTGTTCTGCAAGTCGAGTTCCCTCGATCACCTGCTGAGTGCCTTCCTCCATGGCGGTCATAACCGAGCCAGTCTCGCTCTGGATTTGCAGCACAATTTGCTCGATTTCTTTCGATGCTTTGGCGGCTCGATCTGCGAGTTGACGCACCTCATCGGCGACGATCGCAAAGCCTCGCCCCGCTTCTCCTGCTCGAGCTGCCTCAATACTGGCGTTTAAAGCCAGCAAGTTGGTGCGAGACGCAATCTGAGAAATCAGCGCCACAATTTTAGAAATCTCTTGAGAAGACTCTGCTAAACGTTTCACCTTACGAGTGGTTTCAGCCACCGTTTCTCGAATTTCTAAAATACCCGCCACCGTCCGCTCTACCGCCTCACCGCCCTTGAGAGCAGTTGCCGACGCAGAACGCGCCACTTCTTCAGCCTCACGAGCACTTTCTGCCACCCGTTGAATCGAGTCAGTCATCACCTGAACTGAGTTAAGGGTGACGGCAAGTTCTTCCGCTTGTCGTAGCGCATCTGATGACAAACTACGGGCAAACATTTCATTCTCAGTCGAACCTTTGCTGACCTGACGGGCGGCGGTCTTCACCTGCTGCACAATTTCTCGTAGGTTTTGAATCGTTAAGTTAAAGGAGTCAGCCACTGCGCCTAGCACGTCTGCCGTCACCTCTGCCTGCACCGTCAAGTCACCTCTCGCCGCGCCCTCTACATCGTCAAGAAGGCGAATCACCTGGCGCTGCAAGTCTTCTTTTGCTTGCTCTTGTTCTTCTGCCTTGCGCTGCGCTTCGCTAGTCGTAGTCAGAATGACTCGTGCCATCTGGTTAAATTGACTAGACAATTGACCTAGCTCATCTTCTGAATAAACCGTTGTACGGGCGTTGAGATTACCGTGACACACCGCATCGAATTGGGCTTTTAAGTCATCGGTAGAGCGCTTCATTTGCTTGGCAGTGATTTGCCCTACCGCAAAAGCTGCGCCTCCTCCACACACGCCACCCGCTAGCGCCATCAAAAGTCCTGTGTTGCGGAGTTGAGACACCACAGATGGGTTATTCTGCTGAGCCGCACTATTCGCTGAGATAAAGCTCACAACGGCGACTGCCACAGCGGAGACAATTCCCGCAGCCCCTGCGACGATTAACTGCTTGGTTGCCAGAGGGCGATTATCAATGAATGCTAAAGGACCCTGCTCGACCGTAGGACTGGTATCTACCGTCGGGCTATCCATCTGGGTGAAGTTGGGAACTTGTTCAGACGTGTTAGAGATGCTAAACAGTTCGTCATCACGGATGGTAGAGCGATCGTCTTCCCCAAAATCCATCATGTCGCTGTCCGATGCGACTGACATTCCGTTTGTAGACAGCCCAAAGGCACTGCCAACCGAAGGACTAGTAAAGCCAGCTGAGTCTTCAGAAAGGTCAAAATCAGACAAGTTACCCAAATCGTCAAAGTCTTCAAAGTCGTCTAGAAAATCAACACTACTCTGGGTTCCGGCTGAATTTGAGCCAGAGTTTAGACTTGGGTTAGAAGAAGCGTTGTTGTAGAGCGAATCGAATTGATTGGGTTCGGGTGGTGCGTCAAAATTTGATTCAGACGATTCATAAAAATCAGGACCACCCATGAAAAGGGTATCTTCACCCATCACACGATTGTTTGACCCTGAGCGATTAGGGGAGTCGATCGGCGCTTCTGGCTCAGAAAACGAGGGGAACGGAGATGCATCAGTCTCGTTAGTGAAATCTGGGCTAGAGAAGACGCTGTCAAACTCATCCATTGCAGCCGGAAAGTCATTATCTAGGCTGGTATCAGCAGAAGACATAGGGTGGTCATCGAATGCGAACTGATCGTTTGAGCCACTACTTGGGTTGGCACCAAAGTCATCTAAGCTACCGAGCGCAAATGGATCGTCTGCAAACGTATTGCTCTGGGCGGATGCCCTGCCATTCTCATTGCGGCTGCTAAAAGGGCTGTCAAACGGTTCTCTGTTTTGAGATGACGGTGATTCGGGCAAATCCAAATCCATCTCGTCAAGCGCAAAGTCATGAAAGTCAGAGTCGGGCTGCTGCTGAGTGACCGATGCCTGATTTGCGACATCAAACTCATCAAACGCCCCAATCTCTTGTTCATGACTCTCAGAAAAGTCATTCGCTGGCTCACCTGCAAATTGGTTGGCATAGGTCAGACCGCTATTGGCATAATCGACAAACTCCGTATCAGACGTAAGGTTGAGAACCGTTTGATACTGCTCTTGAGCAATGTCATATTGCTGAAGCCCGTAGCAATAGATGTGTCCCCGCAGAAGTCGAGCGCTAGGGTCTTGGGGGTAGTCATCGACTAAGCGATCGACAATTTTCGCCGCTTCTTCATACTTGCCCTGCATATAGGCTCTTTCAGCCTGTTGATAGTCTTGGGCAAAGTCAGTCCCGCGTGCCATGTGCCTTCTCCTGCAAGTGCGTGTATGCCGTTGTTCTCGAAGTTCTGCTCTTAAGATTGAGTTT
>JBBRMC010000302.1:0-5128 GCA_038231055.1 Leptolyngbyales cyanobacterium | reverse complement strand
CTCAATTTCATAGCTACCCGGAAGCTGAACATTCGTCGGATTGTCAGCAATATTCATCAAGGTGCCGTGGACAAGCTGCGTGTTTACAGTGTATTGAGTAAACTGATCGACGCGACCTGCTCCTGCGTCGATGTCGTTGATCATCAGCACCGCCATCCTGCCGCGCACCTTTACGATGTCTGCTGCCTCGCGATAGCGCAATCGAATCAATCGCGCTGGATCGCCTGCATCGGGGCTTTCTAGCTCTCCTGCTGACATATAAACGGCTTCGACCCCCATCCGCTCGAAGACTAGCTCACACTGAAACGATTTGCCTTCTCCTTTGCGCCCGTGAACTCCTAAGATTAGGGGCACTTTGACACTGGGAATGTCTAAGTAGTTCTTAGTAATATGAACCGAGAGCTTATCGATAAAGCGTGGAGAAATGTAATAGCTCATGGATTAGGAACCAAAGACGAGAGGGATGACTAGGAGAGAAGACAAAAAATAAGATGGGCACACCCACCTCACAAATTTTGCTCTTAAGTTGAGATCGCTACCTAGATCCTACCGAACGAAGGGTTCTCTGGTTGAGAAATTAAACGATCAGCGTCACTGATAATAAGCTTGAGCGCCTTCTAGGTCTTTTGCGTCTAAATAGCCAGTGACCAACTCATAGGGCTGATCGTAGTAAGCAGACGCATTGTGAGACATCTGTGTGATGTAACCCACGTAGTTGCCCATCAGAAAATAAACGCCCATTAGTGCTGCTGCCGAAAACGCAACGAGGGTTCCTGCCAGCATCAGAGAAAACTCGCGCTGCTCGATCGCCTCTTGCATCAACTGCAAAGACCAGGCAACGAGCGCAATGACAATGGCAAGGAGAATGATTAACATAGTTTACACAGTGTAACAGATACTCATAAAGTGTTGCTTTGGTTTAAGCTCTGTAAACACTCACGATCCTAATAATAATCCAAGTCAATCATTTGGCACATAGTTTGTAGGGCTTGCCCTGAAAGGGATTTCTCTATGTGAAGCGAACCGGAACCTGACGATCGCTTAAGTAAGTCTTTATCTGAGTAACAGTTAACTGTCCGTAATGTAATAAAGACGCTAGCAGTGCTGCCTCCGCTTTGCCTTCGGTCACGGCTTCATAGATGTGCTGACAGTTGCCTGCTCCACCCGATGCAATCACAGGGATCTGAACCTGTTCAGCGATCGTGCGCGTCAGCTCAAGGTCATATCCAGCTAACGTTCCATCACCGTCCATGCTGGTGATTAGAAGCTCTCCAGCCCCCCGTTCTGTCACTTCTTTTGCCCAGGCGATCGCGTCTAGTCCCGTGTTTTCTCGCCCGCCTCGCACAAAAACATCCCAACCAGGATTTGTGGGATCGAGGCGACGACGAGCATCGATCGCGACGACGATACACTGATTGCCAAATCGCTGACTTGCCTGATTGATGAAGTCGGGATCACGCACTGCTGACGAATTGATGCTGACTTTATCGGCTCCCGCTCGTAATAATTTTTTAATCGTCTCTAAGCTTTGAATGCCGCCGCCGACTGTGAGGGGAATGAAGACCTGTTCAGCCGTCCGATGCACCACGTCGTAGATAATATCTCGGTCTTCGTGGGTGGCAGTGATATCGAGAAATACTAACTCGTCAGCGCCTGCCTCGTTATAAGCCTGCGCCAACTCAACAGGATCTCCCGCATCTCGCAGATCAACGAAATTCACGCCCTTGACAACGCGACCTGCTTTTACGTCTAGACAGGGCAAAATTCTTTTAGCCAGCATGAAAATTTTTAGACCTGGAAGAGTCTTTGAATCCTATCACTCCTGCCTTTGGTTCTCTGCTCGTAATCAATGCCAAACAAAGCCTTAATAAGTTGCAACATCCTGGTAAACTTTTGAGTGGCTTATCTCAATTGGTCTCAATCGTTATCACTCTTTGCAATGGAAATCGGTCAAAAAGTTCGGGTTCGTCGGTTGCGCGATCGGGTTTCTCCGGAAATCATCAAAATGCTGGGTCAGATCGGCACAATTCGCGATTTTAAAGTCGTGGATGGCGGCGTGGGGATGTTAGTTCAGTTTGAAGACAAGGCGGGAACCTGGTTCTTTGAAGACGAACTAGAGTCGTCTAACTAAAGCGCTACAGATTCCGTGCAGTCGCTACCATGAGGAAATGAAAGAATTTTGAATTTTGAATTTTCAGTTCATCATGGTGATTCAAAATTCAAAACTCTGATAGTCAAATTGGCTCGGAATAGTTGAATATGGCTTTTATATTGACGTTTTTAGGCAAAGGCGGCACGGGGCGAACCACGATCGCGATCGCGGCAGCTAAAAAACTTGCCCTTCAAGGCAAACGAGTTTTACTTCTCGGACAAGATTCTAGTCCGGCATTCGGCACGGCTCTGGGCGCAACTCTCAGCCTTGATCCTCAAGAAATTTCTCCCAATTTGCACGCCGTCCAGCTACAGACCGCCACGCTGCTAGAACGCAGTTGGGAAGAGGTCAAAAAGCTAGAAGCGCAATATCTTCGCACGCCCTTTTTTAAGGAAGTGTTTGGGCAAGAATTGGGAGTATTGCCCGGAATGGACACGGCTCTAGCGCTGAATACGATTCGAGAATATGACGGCAGTGGCAAGTATGACGCGATCGTCTACGACGGATCGGGTGACCAAACCACGCTACGAATGCTAGGATTGCCCGAAACGGTTAGCTGGTATATTCGTCGCTTTCGCAAACTATTTGTCGAGTCTGACCTAGGAAGAACGCTGTCACCTGCGATTCAACTCGCGGCAAGCACCGTTCTCACCAACGTCAGTTTTGTGGGTGACAACTTTGCTCAACCGACAGGTCAAGTAAATGATCTACTAGAGCAAGGCAAGCAAGCTGTTACAAATCCCCAACGCATGGCGGCTTATTTGGTGACGACGGACGATTCCGCTGCGATCGCCACCGCTCAATATCTTTGGGGGAGCGCCCAACAAATCGGGTTGACGGTTGGTGGAGTCATTCTCAATCGGGCATCGGGCGAAGACGAATCGACCGCATTTGAGCCGCTTTTGGTGACGAGAATTCCAGTCCAGATGATTAATGATTGGCAACCGTTGATCGATGGGCTGCCAAACTTTCAGGATCAAGCAACACAGGCTCCCCGCCCGATCGCGGTCAATGTCTCTGAGCGCAAAGTTTCTCTCTTTTTGCCAGGGTTTGACAAGAAGCAAGTCAAGCTGACGCAATCGGGACCTGAAGTGACGATCGAAGCAGGCGACCAACGTCGCAACCTCGACTTACCCCTTCAATTACGGGGGCAATCTGTTAAAGGTGCTAAGTTTCAAGACGGCTATCTAATCATCTCGTTCTAGACCTCCTTACCATCTTTAGTTATGTCTGACTCATCCCCTGAGATTGAAGTGACTCCTACCCCGGATGCAGTGCCGGACGTTGTAGTGGACGATCGCAATGCAAAAGCTCGTCAACTCCTGGGCATGAAAGGAGCCGACGTAAAAGGATCTTCACTCACAAAGATCCGGTTGCAGTTAATGAAGCCGATCACCTGGATTCCTCTCATGTGGGGCATCATCTGCGGTGCAGCGTCGTCTGGAAACTATACGTGGACGTTAGAGAATGTGCTGATTTCAGCCGCCTGTATGCTGTTGGCAGGTCCCTTGCTGACGGGCTACACGCAGATTCTCAATGATTATTACGATCGAGACATTGATGCCATCAACGAGCCATATCGTCCGATTCCATCGGGCGCGATTTCTCTGCCTCAAGTAGTCGTTCAAATCTGGGTGCTGCTGTTTGCCGGACTTGGCGTTGCCTACGCGCTAGACCAGTGGGCAGGACATGAGTTTCCCACCATTACTGCACTAGCGATCGGAGGCTCTTTCCTGTCCTATATTTATTCAGCACCGCCGCTCAAACTCAAGCAAAACGGCTGGGTGGGCAGCTTCGCCTTGGGTGCCAGCTACATTGCAATTCCCTGGTGGACAGGACACGCTTTGTTTGGAGAGTTAGATACCACGATCGTGGTGCTGACCTTGTTCTACAGCTTTTCAGGGTTGGGAATTGCGATTATCAATGACTTTAAGAGTGTAGAGGGCGATCGTCAACTCGGACTCAAATCGCTGCCCGTGATGTTTGGGGTCAGCAATGCCGCTTGGATTTGTGTCGCCATGATCGACCTCTTTCAAGCAGGAATTGCTGCCTATCTCATCAGCATTCATCAAAACTTGTACGCGGTCATTCTAATTCTGCTGATCATTCCTCAGATCACGTTTCAGGATATGTATTTCCTACGCGATCCGCTCAAGAATGATGTGAAATATCAAGCAAGCGCTCAGCCTTTCCTGGTGCTAGGAATGTTGGTGGCTGCCTTGGCATTTGGTCATGCTGCACTTTAGTATCTGCTCTGATTTACCGTATAGAAGTCATCACATTTTGACCCATACGGTTGACTATATGAGCGCTTTCGGTCAATCTGAGTCTCAGAATTATGATCCCAATCTTTGTTCAAAGGTTGGGAAGATCAACTAATGTGGTGAGGCATGAACGAGTGGCAGAAAATGGCTCAAAACCCACAGGCAAACCCCGTAACTTTCAAGCAACCAGGCTAGAAGCCATGACTGACGGACCAGAGGACCAAAATCGGCAAATGGCTCCACGATCGCGCCGTTCTCAAAAAAAACGCAGATTTGCGGGTTTGCTAAACAATCTTCGGCTACCAGGGATGCAGGCGCGGCTTGACAAAGCGGCTATAACGCTCAATGAAGTCGAGCAAAAATTGCCCCCGCCCCTTAAAAACCCTGTTATACGGCGGCGGTTCATTTTGGTGGGTCTTCTAGTTGGAGGCTTGGGAGTTTTCAAGCTTGCCGCCTGGGAAATTGATCGCAACCTCCCCAACCCTGCTGATTTGGCGGTGTTTGCACGTCCTGGCACTCTGACGATCAAGGCTTCAGATGGCAGTGTTTTACACCAGTTGGGACCTGCCACTCGTGAAAAACTGACGATTAAACAAATTCCTAAACCTTTGATTGAGGCGTTTATCGCTTCAGAAGATCGGCGGTTTTATGAGCACAAAGGCGTTGATTATCAGGCGATCGTGCGCGCGATCGGGCGTAACCTAACCTCTGG
>JBBRMC010000301.1:0-5133 GCA_038231055.1 Leptolyngbyales cyanobacterium | reverse complement strand
TGAGGGATCTCGTGCAAGTGATCCCACTCAAAACACGTTCATGAACAAAGGGCAATTGGATCAAGATTTGCTCGTGCGAGTCCAGAAGTTGGTGCCTCTGGCAGAACGCGAAGGCTTAACGATGAGTCAATTAGCGCTCGCTTGGTGTTTGCGGAATGAAGCCTTGAGTAGTGTGATTATTGGAGCTACCAAATCCTCTCAGGTAGAAGATAATGTCAAGGCATCAGGTCGAAAGTTGTCGCCAGAAACCTTGAGTGAAATCGAAGCTTTGTTTGGCATCTCTAGCGGGGAAACCGAAGATTAAAGTCTTCCAATTTTGGCGATTTTTAGGGAGCGAAGATCTTCGCGATCGTTGGTTCAAAGCCTTTCAAGGGAGAATCTGAAATGAGCCAAATCTGATGGATTAGGGCTAACCATTACCTATCTTTCTTCTAGACTTGCGACGACGAAGCGTAATCGTAACCCCTAAAATGCCAGCGCCTGACCAAAGCACGATCGGAGAATCGGGTTCAGGAATCGGTTCAGCATCGGGATTGAGCGTCAACAAAAATCCTTGTTCTTTACTATCGGTTCGACCTACGGCTTGATAAAATCCGATCTGCTTAGGGTCAAAGTCAGGAAGATTGCCGTTGTGAGCAACTACCCAGTAGCGTCCCCATAATTCGCGCTGAAAGGGGTGGCAATTTTCGAGAGCAATTTCGCCCTGAGTTGCTTTACGGATATGCGCGATCACAGGGGTTGAATAAATTGGGTAGCGACGGACGACCTCTGCGATCGGAGACGCGATCGACGGCTTGACATCCAAAAAGGTGCGACACCCTGAGCCTTCAAAAAACGCAATGCTCCAACCGTCGCGATGTTCATCAGTCTTGCCACCTCGCGCCGAAAATCCTTCAAGCGAAAAGCAACTATCGGTAGGAACATTGCAATTCATTCCTAACCATTGGCACCTCAAAAGTTCCTCTAGTTAATTGCTCACTAACCTGCGGGATCGGCTCTCACAATCTTAATGCCTACAGGTTCGGTAATGGGAGCTTCGACGCAAACCCCAACAGCAAGCGATCGCGTGAAATTACTGGTCTAGCCAAACGGTCAAGTCTGCAACCGATGAGAAATTCGACAATGCCAATGCTAATGCTTCGAGTTGTTTAACACTAAGGACAGAGATGCGATCGCGCTCTATTTGAGAAAGTTGCCCGACTCGTTGTTCTAATAACAAGAGAACCAGCGATCTCTCTCCTTCTTGACGACCTTCTTGACGACCTTCTTCTAGAATGTCTTGATAAATGACTGACTCACGCATGATGTCCTCCCGAAACAGTTGGCGAATCAAACCTTTCTCAAATTTTAACCCAGCGAGAATCTGGGTATAAGTAGAAATCTCTTGCCGTTGCGTCGGCTCTAGCTGATTCACCTGCTCTACTACTCGTAGGAGTAGCGTTTGGGGCTGTAATGCAGCCGCTAGGGGAGCTAGAGGGAGCAAAGCCGGATCGTTAAGCAGCCGTTCGGGATCTTCTTCCCATAACCGCAGGACGCGATAGTCGTGGCGGGTCGTTGTGGAGACAAAAGCAGTCTCGATCGGGGTTGAATCAGCAGGAGGAAGAAGCAAAACTACGACTTGAGTGATGTTTAGTCAGATTTTGCAGCCCTCTCAGGCAGGTGCAAGATTCTCAGTTTGGCTGTCTAGTGATCACACTATAAAATTTTTCTGGTGATCTCTCACCCACCTAAACGAAAGTTTTTATAATTGCTAAAAATTAAGCATTACAACACTAAAAATGTTTCATATAAACCCTTTTGACTTCTCTCTATGGGTTTTGACCAACCACAAAAATTATTAGACCGCAACATAATGTACAAAAGTTTCAAGACGTATCAATGAATACAACGCTGTTTATTTAAGGCTTGTCCCCAGCGGAATTGGTGCGTATGATAATAGTAAAACCTATCGCTTCCTGGAAATCGATTTCGCTCTGCTGTAGGTAACTAGATCGAGGTTATCAATTCTATTGAGCATAATAGAGATCGCCATCGCTGTTGTATCTCCCACTCCTTATGACCTACCACTCACTTCCATCTGATGACTTGCCACCTCTCAAGCTAGAAGAAACGGATAGTAGTCTAAGTCGCCAACTCGAAGAAGCGCTCAGTCGATATTTCTACGAATCTTGTGATGGAGTGACTCAAGCACTGCTGACCAACTGTGAATGGTATTTCACCACGATTTCAACCCTTCCAACGCTCGTGATCAACGGAGCTAACAGTGCGATGAATCACCGTGTTTTTAACCATATTGTGGCGATCGCGACTGCGTTATCAGAGTTTTCTGTTAGCGCCAGGGTTTTGATCGGGGCATCGATAGGACAAGAAGCCTTCGTTGAAATCCAAGTTGATGAAGTCTCTGCTTATCAAGATCCGCTTTGAGGTTCACTACCCACAAGGAGTGAGATGTACAAGGAGCCAATGGACGAATTCAGCCGTTTAATCTGCTGCTGTGGAGTTCGAGGCAGGTAAAAGAACGTCAACGGGCAGAGGCGCTAGCGGCTGAGTTACGTAAGTTGGGAGTTGATCCCGATCGACGAATCTAGAGAAGCCAAATTTGCAAGAGTATAGAGAGATGAGTTGGCTTGCTAAATCCTCTCTAACGGTAGGTGCTTTCTTGCACATCAGCCTCGACTCTTAGGGAATATGGGACTCTAGGAGACAGGTTGTTGTTATGAACCACGAACCGTTTATCGTTCCTCCAAACTCAACGATTTCGCTAGCCAAAGATTATGATCCTGGCTACATCGGGAAATATCAGAAAAAAGAAGACACGATCGAGAAATTGCAGAGTGGTGTTGAACAGTTAGCAACTTATCAAGATATTCTCTACGCCAGCAATCGCTACGCCCTGCTGATTATTTTTCAAGCAATGGATGCAGCGGGGAAAGATAGCACGATTAAGCACGTTATGTCTGGCATTAACCCGCAGGGCTGTCAGGTGTTTAGCTTCAAAGCGCCTTCAGACGAAGAACTGGATCACGATTATTTATGGCGATCGTTTCGAGCATTGCCCGAGCGAGGTCGCATTGGCATCTTCAATCGCTCCTACTACGAAGAAGTGCTAGTTGCGCGAGTTCATCCAGAAATTTTAGCTAAACAACAACTACCAGAAGCAACGCTAAAAAAAGATATTTGGAAACGCCGGTTCGAGGAGATTAATAACTTTGAGAAGTATTTAGTGAACAACGGAGTGATTGTGCTCAAATTCTTCTTAAATGTCTCTAAAGCAGAGCAAAAAAACGCTTTCTGGCAAGGATTAATGACCCTGACAAAAATTGGAAGTTTTCTGCGAATGATGCTAAAGAGCGCGCTTTCTGGAACGATTATATGAACGCTTACGAGAATGCTTTCAATCACACTAGCACTGACTGGGCACCCTGGCATATTATTCCAGCCGACCACAAATGGTTCACGCGCCTTGTAGTTGCGGATATAATCTCCAACAAGTTAGCCTCCCTGGATTTAAAGTATCCCGTTTTAAAGGAGGAGCATCAACAGCAGCTACTCGCTGCCAAAGAAATGCTAGCGCGTGAACCAGAATCAGGGATTAAATGAGAGTTGCTGTCTTTAGCACCAAGTCCTACGATCGTCAGTTTCTAATTACCGCAAATTATGACCATGAACACGAACTAGTCTTTTTTGAGCCGCGTCTGAGTCGAGAAACCGCTCTTCTAGCAAAAAAAATTCCAGTCGTTTGTGGGTTTGTCAATGACCAATTGGATGCTCCTACCTTAGAGATTCTCGCCGCTCACGGGACTCGCTTGATTGCACTACGCTCGGCTGGATTCAACCACGTGGATCTCAAAGCCGCCGCGAAATTAGGACTGACGATCGTGCGAGTTCCGGCTTACTCTCCTCATGCGGTAGCAGAGCATACGATCGGATTAATTTTGACGCTAAATCGTAAAATTCATCGCGCTTATAACCCTGGCACTAGACGTTTATGAACAAGAAGCTGATTTATTTTTCGAGGATTTATCAAATGAGATTATTCAAGATGACTTGTTTGAACGGCTGCTGACCTTCCCAAACGTTTTGGTCACGGCACACAAAGCCTTTTTCACCAAAGAGGCAATGCAGAATATTGCAGAAACAACACTACTCAATATCACTGACTATCAGGAGGGGCGATCGTGCCCAAATACTCTCAATGTGCAGCAAGCGATCGTCGCAAGCTATTGAAAAAAGCGCTGCTGACTGACCCAATCAACAACGCTATCGCGAACCCACTTACTGCTGAAGACGACTTACTCGGTGTCGTCGTGGGCAAATCGGTTATAGAGGAAATCTAACGCGTAGTTCCGCAACTGATAATATTCGGGGGCTTCCATGATCCGCGCTCGATCTCGGGGGCGACTAAACGGAATGTCTAACACTTCACCAATGTCAGCGGCAGGTCCGTTGGTCATCATCACCAGGCGATCGGCGAGAAACAATGCCTCGTCAATGTCGTGAGTAATCATTAACACCGTGCAGCGATGATCGTTCCAAATTTTGAGCAGTTCTTCTTGCAGTTCTTCTTTGGTGATCGCATCCAGCGCGCCAAACGGTTCGTCTAGGATCAGCACTTCGGGGCGAATCGCTAACGCACGAGCGATCGCAACTCGCTGCTTCATGCCGCCCGAAATCTGGGGAGGCTTTTTCTCCATGGAGTCTGCTAAACCGACCATCGCCAGGTGTTCTTTGACGATGCGCGTTTTCTCAGCTTTAGACTTTTCGGAATAGACCGAATTCACGCCCAAATAGACATTATCAAAGACAGTCAGCCAGGGCAGTAGAGCATATCCTTGGAAAACCACCATCCGATCGGGACCTGGTTTGACGATCGGCTTGCCTTGCAGTCGCACTTCACCATCCGTCGGATGAGCAAACCCACTGACCATGTTGAGCAGCGTCGATTTGCCGCAGCCAGAGTGACCAATGACACAAATAAATTCGCCCTCATTAACGGTGAGGTTTACATCTTTGAGGACGGTGTACCCGTCGCCATCTTTAGTGGGATAGACCTTAGAGACTCGATCGATGACCAGAAAAGGAGGCTGATTAACGGAATGAGAAGCCTCTAGATTTTGAAGTGCTGTAGTCATT
>JBBRMC010000300.1:0-5140 GCA_038231055.1 Leptolyngbyales cyanobacterium | reverse complement strand
ATCTCTATAATGTCAAGATCACAAATTCAGCCTTGGTAGGTAGTGAATCAGTTCATTACCTATTTCTCATTTTTAGAACCCTATGTGGTGCAGCAAATGCTGACCGCGATTCAAGAAGAAGGCTCGGACTAATTCCGTTAGGCGGTCTATCACCAGGAGTGAGAAACGACGATTCACGATCGCACCATTAATGCCCCCTTTCGTGTTGTCTCTAATCCCAAATTGATTCAACTTTGTAAAGACGTTTCGCTAGAATGTCTCCCGCCAGAACCGAATCGTGTTCAAAAATCGAACGCCTTAACGAAACAAGGGGCTTAAGCCCCTTGTCTTCCACCATCTAATCAAAAAAGTTAGAATCCGTTAAAGTTGTAGCCAACCCCTAACAGGATTCCAACGGCAGCTCTACCAGTCACAGTGGCATTCACTGCTGCGGTTGCCGTAAATTGAGAGGTAATAGGCACGTCAACACCACCCGTCAACAACAACCCAACATCAGCACCATTTCCAGTTGAAATGGCTGCTCCAACCCCAACATAAGGAGCGGCTTTAAAGCCTAGCGTTTCCGTCGGACCTTCTCCAAACGAGAAGTCGTAGGTAACAGGCAGCAAAATCGTCACGTTGTCGCTAAACAGCACCGAAGGACGCACTGAAAACGAGGGCAATAAGCCAATCTTGCTAATCAGTGCAAAGCTGCTCTGACCCAACTGAGTGTCACCACTTCCAATGCCGATGTTGCCACCAACACCGAAATAGCTCGATCCCGATCGTGTCACCCGACCTGGAGAAACTACCATTGGGGAAGTGGTTGTGTCAGGAGTGGTTGGAATAGTCTGAGTCGGAGTGGTTGGGGTGATCTGAGTCGGGGTCGTGGGTTCAGTCTGTGGAGTAGTCTGCGTCTCTATGGGAGTTTGCACAGGCTGCGGAGAGGTTTGAATTTGAATTGGGGCACCCGCTGGAGACGGCTGAGAATTTCCATAGGGGCTGGTGGTCGCCGGACCTGGCTCTTGAGCCGTTAGCATTCCAGAAGGAGTAGAAGACTCTGCAACATTGACATCAGCAGGAGCCTTCACAGCTTGAGGCGATCGTAGGCTCGATAGTCCGATCGCAGTGGCAGTCACTTTACCCGGAACAGGCTTGACTACGCGATCAGCGCCGCGAGACGCGATTAACTGCGATTGGGCAAGACTGATCGACTCTTGAGCGCTTGTTTTTTGTAAACTGACTGGCGCACTGGCAGAGCTTTTTGCAAGAACTGCATCGTTAGTAGCGACTTCTGCATCTGCCTTCGAGTTTCCTGCAATAACTGCTAAGCAGACAAAGCTTAACGGCAAGAAAACGTGCTTGAACCGGAACAAATTAAAAGTCATGGCTTATTAATTGCATATAAGACTTGGGTTCTTTACACGACTGAGAAATTCTGACACTTCTTCCAATCGCTCCTAAATAGTAGAAACGAACGTTCTTCAAATCCTCACTCTAAAGAAGGAATATTTCAAGGTAGGGGGTGAAGAACTGAACGTTTCTAATGCCTTAAGCGAGTGGCAAAGTTTTGCGATCGGGTCGGTGATAACGTTCGCGCTTTTAGAATGGCAGCCCCTAAAAAGGCATAAGACAAAATTCCCACAAGTGCCAAAATAAAAGGGCTTACGGAACCCATCGCATTCCATAAAGCGTGTAGGCTAGCAGCCGATAAATAGCCGACCCCTAAAATAATTCCGCTTTGTTGAGGTTTTAAGACACTTAACCCAATGAAATAACCAAAATAGCCGCTATATGCCATGTGCCCAGCAATAGAGCCTAACAGACGAGGAATCAGCAGTTGTAGTCCCATTAACTGTTTTGGTCCATCACCAAGTTGCAGCGTCGTGTTCTGAATCATATCTGGCACGTATTGTCCCAGCGTTTCTAAGAGGGTGAAGCCGACTGCTGAAGCAGTTCCTAAGAGAATGCCGTCTAAGGGTTCCAAAATGCCAATGCGCTCTTTCCAGGGAGTTGGGAGCAGTCGTCCTAATCCATAAAATCCCAAAAGAGGAAGGGCTTTGAGTAGCTCCTCCATCAGTCCGGCTCCAAAAAACATCCGAATCAGCAATACCACAAAATTCATTGGGTCTCCTGCTTCGGGCACTTGCCCTGGTAGGAGTTGTCGAAACACAATGATGAAGAAGGGCAAAACCGGACTTCGCAACAGCAGCACCGTGGTTGCTCCTGCCGTAAGCAACACCCACCAAGGCTTATGTTTGCCGCACAATCGATAGACGAAATAATAAGCAGCGAGGGCAATATAGGTTGCTAATAGGAGATTGAATAAAATAGAGTTTCCGATCGCCACAAACAGGCTCACAACAAACCCCACGGTGATGATGCCCGGAGCAAGGTAAGCTTTCTGCCTCAAATCTAGACCCGATGAGGCGATCGGAAAAAGCTGAGTAAATGTGACAGCATTTCTAGCAAGCCGTGACGACGGTGGCATTGGTTCGTCGTTCAGCGTGCTGTTGTCTGGCGTGTTTGCCTCGCGGCAATAGTCAAAAACAAATTCTGGACCGTTTTGCCCTAAAGACACGCGATCGCCTGCCTTTAAAACTCTGCATCCACGCAGACGTTTGCCGTTGAGGTAGGTGCCATTTGAGCTGTTGAGGTCACAGACCCACCAGGTCGGCAGCCCATCTGCCAGGGTGGAAGTGGGTCGAATCTCAATATGCCGACGCGAAACCGAGCCATGAATAATCGGATCGAGAACAATTTGGCACCGGGGATCACGCCCGATCGCGACAATTTGTTCAAGAGAAAGCGGATAGGTTGGCTGTTTCTGGTCAGAAGAGCTTCTGCTAGGCAGTTGCCGTAGAGACGCGATCACAAGGGGTTCACCCATTATTGGTTACGGATTCCAGCAAACGGCATTAGCCAAGGACATCCGGTAGAGATACGAAACCATCGGTAGTATAGGAAACATTCTATACTTGATACTGAACACCCCTGATTAAATTATGAGGTATGAACGATGAATTTTGGGTTAAGAGTTCATCATTCAACCCCTATTTTTGGTTAGCTTTTGTGTCTAGCACTGCTGTGTAGAAGAAAATTGCTGTAAGGGGTATGCTGACTGCAAGGATGACCCCAGTCAGCAGCCCTCCTAGCTGGGGGCTACCAGAAGACAACTCAAACACAGAACCGACGGCAGCGATCGCGGCGACACACGATCCTCCTAAAAACACACCACTTTTTGGAGTCACAAAATTCTTGCCTTTAATTTCAATACTATCGATCAATACTATTGAGTTTAAGCTTTGAACGTTCAGTGAATCGTTCAAAGCCTAAAGTTTAAACGGCGTTGCTGAATGCAGATATGAAATGCCCTCTTCACACAGTGGGGCGAAGCCCTCGCCAACCCTTCTCCCTGGGGAGAAGGGAGCCAGAACTCCTGTCCCCTCTCCTTTTGGGAGAGGGCTAGGGTGAGGGTAAAATCTGTGCTTCATAGATCGATTCAGCAACGCCGTTTAAACGATCGATTTAACGGCGTGAGATGAGAACCCCCGCTTTGTGAGTTCTTGGGTAAGGGCAAGCTTGTTTTCGACTCGATCAACAAACAGCACCCCATTTAAGTGATCGATCTCGTGCTGAATGGCGCGGGACAGTAGACCCGTTGCGCTGATGGTTTGTGGACGACCATGCTCATCTTTGAAGGAGACCTCGATCGCTTCAGGTCGCGTCACATCTAGATAAACCCCTGGAATGCTGAGACAGCCTTCTTGTCCAACCTCAATATCACGGCTTGAGGTTTTGATCATTGGGTTAATCAAAATCAGAGGCGGAGTTGCTGCATTATCGGGTTCGCAGTCCACCACAATAAGCTGCTTGTTAATCGCTACTTGAGGGGCAGCTAACCCAATTCCATCTTCGCTGTACATCGTTTGCAACATCTCTCGCACCATTTGACGAATCTCAGCGTCAATTTTTGAGATACGCTTGGCAGGTTGACGCAGCGCCCGATCGCCGAGTTGATGAATCTCTAAGGGTGGCTTCGCTAATTTCTTCTTCTCAACCAAAACTTCAGAAGTCATGGACTTATTTTCTCAACATGAATGACAAAGGTCGAACTGATTCCGCTTTAAATCTATCTTAACGAATTCTGGCGACTCGCCCAAGGGTTAAAATTCTTGCTTCTCTGATTAGTCAGATTTTTTGTGAGTCTTTGTCTACTTAGTGATAAAAGAGAACGGGAATGACCAACATTTAGGATCAACACGTGTTTCGTTTTTTAACAAAGCTGGATTATTTGCTGCGAGAAACGCTGCTTGGGTTGCGTCGCGGCGGCTGGATGAACTGGGCAGCCGTAAGCACAGTGACGGTGCTGCTATTTCTCTTTGGCGCTGGCTTGCAAGCTTCTTGGCAGCTAGAAGGGTTGCTTAACCAAGTGGGCAGTCAGCTAGAAGTTTCAGCTTATCTAGAAACTGGGGTAGATGGAGCAATGCTCAAACCTGTGATTGAGAGGTTTCCAGAAGCTGAGGCGGTGAAGAGTATTTCTAAAGAAGAAGCCTGGGCAAATTTGGTCAAGGATCTTGGCATTTCTGATCTCAAAGATGCCTCTCGACAGCTTGAGGGAAATCCCCTCGTGGACGAATTAAAAGTGAGGGCAAAATCTTCAGCGTCGGTGCCAGTTTTGGCGAAAAAGCTGAAAAGTTTGCAGGGAGTTGAAGATGTGCAATATGTAGACGAAGCGGTGAAGCGAATCGCTCAACTCAATCGCGGGTTAAACGGGCTGAGCTTGATGATTACAGGAGTGTTGACTCTGACGACGATCGCTGTAATCAGCACCACGATTCGTCTGATTGTGATGGCGCGTCGTCGCGAAATCGAGGTGATGCAGCTAGTAGGTGCCACCTCAAGCTGGATTTATCTCCCATTCATTTTGCAGGGCATTACATTTGGCGTAGTGGGCGCGACGATCGCCTGGGGCTTAATTCACGTAGTTGAAAAGTTTTTGCAAAACTTAGTGGCACAGCAGCCAGAGTTTGTACAATTTTTGGCAGCAGAGGGTTCACGTCGCTTGATCGACACGATCGCGCTTCCGCTAATCTTGCTAGGATTTGGTGGCTCGATCGGTCTATTAGGAAGTCTTTTTGCAGTCCGTCGTTTTGCAACT
>JBBRMC010000299.1:0-5143 GCA_038231055.1 Leptolyngbyales cyanobacterium | reverse complement strand
TGAACCCGCGACTGGAGATGGAGTACTCACCGAAGATCCCAAAATTGCGGGCAGCATTCACCGAGCGGATGTCGCTCAACTCGTCTGTCGTTGCGTGAATAGCGATCGAGCGAATAATAAAATTCTCTCAGCCGTCGATCGTGCTATGACTTACAGCCCTGCACCCTTTGAGGAATTCACTCCTTAAAATGGCAAAGTTGAGCCATCTCAGACAACCTTTTTCTTTATCCTTTCGCCATAGGACTATCACTAGAGTGAGCTAGACCACAATTTGCTCAAGACTTGAAGGGTCTGACCCAGCCGTTGCTCATCGTCCGATCGAGCACCATACGAGCGACTGCGAACAGCAAAATGCTCTCTAGAGCCAGCACTACAAACGGCAACAAAACGCCTTGCGTCATCACACCCACATCAATTTGCGCTAACCCGCGCACCAGCCCAAACGCCAAAACCGCACCCGATTTGAGATGTGAGTTTTGGTCTTGCCGCACCACATAGCGGTAGGTGATGCCAAATAACACGCCCGCGATGACCGCGATCGCGCCGCTCAATAAAAAACTAATCCCATCTCCAGAGGGCAACCCTGCTAATGGCTCAAACCGAGTCGCCAAAATCAGACGATTGATTAAAGATGCGCCCGTGAACGCGATCGCCACCGCTAGCGATGCCACCACGCCCGCCTTGATTGACTCTATTCGCTCAACAAACGTCATGTCCGAATCCATTCACGCTGCACAGGTGATTCTCAAACCCAAAGTAAAGCTATCACGCCTTTGAATTATGATAGTGATTAGCATCCTTTCGTAATGTTTTTACTATCGAAGCTATGGATATTTTGACGTTGGGTTGGGTTTCAATGTTGGCTGTGTTTACATTCTCAATTTCAATGGTCATCTGGGGTCGCAACGGCTTCTAA
This sequence comes from Leptolyngbyales cyanobacterium, assembly GCA_038231055.1. Taxonomy (GTDB): domain Bacteria; phylum Cyanobacteriota; class Cyanobacteriia; order Leptolyngbyales; family Leptolyngbyaceae; genus Phormidesmis_A. The sequence continues at coordinate 4,227 of JBBRMC010000299.1, read as the reverse complement.
TTACCGCATGGGGGCATTGTGGAATCGACAGAATTTAGCGTTCTCGTGTTGGTCGCATTTGGGCTGCTGATTAGCGTCACAGGAGGAATTGCCTACCTGACCTTAACTGATTGGCGCGATCGCCGACGACAAGAAAAAGCAAGAGGCAAATAACCTCCTTTAAAATCATCAAAGGCTCCCGATTTTGACGAATTGGGAGCCTTTGATTTTAATCATTCACCTTTCTCGAAAACCAGACTTTTTAAGATTCGCTACGAGTCAAACTAAAGCCAGAAGAGAGTTCCTCGCCATAGCCTTCCTCGCCGTGTTCACTAATATCAACACCCTGAAGCTCAACATCAGGATTAACTCGCAGCCCGATCGTGGCATCGAGAACCTTGAGAATCACAAATGTGCCAATCCCTGCAATAGCGTAGGTAATCACGATCGCGATTAGCTGAGTTCCTAACTGACCCGGATTGCCATAAAACAACCCATCACCGCCCGCAGAGTTAACCGCCTTCGTTGCAAGAAGTCCAGTCAAAATTGCGCCCACCGTTCCACCAACTCCGTGAATGGGGAAGGTGTCAAGAGAGTCATCAAACTGGATTTTTGCCTTAAAGCTAACCGCAAAGAAGCAAACCGTTGCCGTGATCGCACCAATCAAAATTGCGGCAACGGGGGTTACAAACCCTGCGGCAGGTGTAATGCCCACCAACCCTGCAACGGCACCTGTCGCAATGCCAACCGCCGTCGGCTTGCCTCGCAGCACCCATTCTAAAATCACCCACACGAGCGCGGCGGCGGCGGCTGCCGTGTTAGTCGCCACAAACGCCACGGTCGCCAGAGAGCCAGAAGCCAGTGCGCTTCCTCCATTAAAGCCAAACCAGCCAAACCACAGCAAGCCTGCACCCAGCAGAATAAAGGGAACATTGTGCGGTGCAGCAGGTTGACTGGGATAGGTTTTGCGAGGACCGATCACCCAAGCTGCCACCAACGCCGAAACGCCAGAGCTAATGTGCACCACCGTTCCGCCTGCAAAGTCTAGAGCACCGATGCCGCCATACAAGCCGAGGAAGCCGCCCTTTGCCCAGACCATGTGAGCAAAAATCGGGTAGAGAATGCTTGACCAGAGAACGATAAACCAGAAGTAAGCCTTGAAGCTAACGCGCTCAACGATCGCCCCAGAGATCAGCGCTGGGGTGATGATTGCAAACATCGCCTGATAAATCATGAACGTCTGGTGGGGAATCGTTGCAGCATAGGCAGCAACATCTGCATACTTCGGATCAGCCGCTTTGAGAGCATCCTCGTAGGGAAAGTGAGGCAAGTAAGACGCGGTGTCGATCCCAACTCCGTTTAAGAACAACCACTGCAAGCCACCGATAAACGGCGTTCCGGGTGCAAAGGCGAGGCTATAGCCCCACAAAATCCAGGAGGTGCCCACAATGCCCATGAGGATGAAGCTCATCATCATGGTGTTGAGAACGTTGCGCGTTCTGACAAAGCCGCCATAGAAGAAAGCCAGCCCAGGAGTCATCAGCAACACGAGGGCTGCCGAGATTAGCATAAAGCTCGTGTCTCCCGAAACTTGTGCCGCTGCCGCCGCATCGGTCGCTGCTTTGATTGGATCGACTGGATCAGCAGCCAAAGCACTTGAGATCAAAGGACCGTTCAGCAGTGCTATTGCTGCCAGCCCCGTCATTAAGATTTTATTCAACACTGGACTTTTCAACCTTCAACGCCAAGAACACTAATTCGGCTATAAACCGAACACAATTGACATGATTGAATTCCACAGTTTTACACCACTTAATTCTGTATAGCGGATTACTTTTCCGTTTTTATTAATTCACCGTCACAGCATTTGTAGCTCTCTAAAGATAGATTTTTTAGAGGAATCTATCAGGTTATTCGTCGAGGTGGTGCTCTTTAAAAAGCAAAGCAGAGAGGAACAAAGCCGATCGAGCTTTATCCCTCTCTCTTGTCTTTAGACACAAAAACTAGAAGATCCAATGTTCCTCAGACTGATGAATCCCTTATGGGTAAGGATTCGTCATCTTTGGGACATCGCTAGACGAAACATTTGTCCCGATCGAAGACATCCCTGAAGAATCTTTTACAAAACCTGCGTATGCCTCCATGCCATGTTCTGCAATGTCTAAGCCTTCAAACTCTTCTTCAGGAGTCACCCTAATGCCGAGGGTAGCTTTAAGAGCAAGCCAGAAAATAGATGACAGCAGCACAATCGCCCCGCCTACAGAAATTGTTCCTAAGAACTGGATCCAAAGCTGACCAATTCCACCGCCAAAGAGTAGTCCGGCTGCAGGTGCAGGTGCCGCCCCAAATTGTCCAGCTTGACTAAACAAACCAAGCGCTAACGTGCCCCAAATTCCGTTAACCAAGTGAACAGCCACCGCCCCAACCGGATCGTCAATGTGCAGCTTGTCAAAAAAGCCCACGGCAAATACAACTAAGATACCTCCGATCGTGCCAATAATCGCTGCCGAAGGGACACTCACAAACGCGCAAGGAGCCGTGATGGCAACCAACCCTGCTAGCAAGCCATTGATAATCATTGAGAGGTCAGGCTTGCCCAAGACTACCCAGGCAGTAATGGTGGCAGCAAGCGCACCAAACGCACCTGCGGTGTTGGTCGTTAACGCAATGTGAGCAATCAAGGAGCCGTTGCCCACGCCCATTGTTGAGCCAGGGTTAAATCCAAACCACCCCAACCACAAAATCAGCGCGCCTAGAGTGGCTATGCTCATGTTGTGAGCAGGCAGCGCATTGGCAGAACCGTCCGCATTATATTTTCCGATTCTGGGTCCGAGAAAGGCGGCTCCCATTAGAGCAGCCCAACCACCGACAGCATGAACAACTGTCGAACCCGCGAAGTCATAAAAGCCTGCATCTGCTAGCCAACCGCCGCCCCAGATCCAATGTCCGGTGATGGGGTAGGCAATGCCGACGAGCAGCAAACTAAAGATCAAGAAGTCAACGAACTTGATGCGCTCTGCAACTGCGCCAGAGACGATCGTGGCTGCTGTTCCGGCGAACACTAGCTGAAAGAAGAACTTTGCGCTTAAGGGAACGCCCGTCCAATTCAATGCCGCAAAAATGCCCTGATAGGCATCTCCGATCGCGGGGCTGTTGTCTGCGCCCGAAAGAAAAAATCCCCCACTGACACCCAAATAGTCATTGCTGTTGCTAAACATCAGCCCAAAGCCGATCGCCCAAAACGCAACGGTTGAGAGCGCGAAGACGACCAGATTTTTCGCAAGCACGTTGACCGCGTTTTTCTGGCGACACATCCCGGTTTCGAGCATACAAAACCCAGCATTCATGAAGAACACTAGCATTCCGGCGATCATCACCCACATGGTGTCGATGCCAACTTTTAACTCGGCGGTTGCTTGAGAGACACTTTCTAACGTGGGTGGGGTTTGCGTCATTCCGGCATAGCTCCACCCCAGCACGATCACGAGTGCGATCGGAATGCAGGCTTGCCAGCTTGGTGTGAGCCGTTTGGCATACCAGCTAGGAGAGAACCATTTAGACGCTCGTCTAAACGATTGACGGTTAAGGACAGGCTGAATTTTTTTGAGCGTTGCTCGGTGCATCATAACAAGCTTTATTTTGATGAATGGTATGGAAGAGTTCGGCAAAGAGGGAGCCGGGATCACTGGGACACGAAAATGCACCCAAAAACACGGATAAAATCTTCAGATCGCTCTCGCGAAAGCTCAACTTTTGGAGGAAGCACTCTAGAATGGATCGAACAAGAGTTCTGATTTGTCTTAGTTGCTACAGTTTTTTGCTCTGCTCAATTGTGGTTTTTCGATACCTGACTACGAATTTTTCTTATTCAATCAAACCCTCCAACTGTGCTGAGTTGTCGGCTCAGAAGATAAGTTGACAAATCTGCTTTTAGTAGTATTCTTGTACTATCTCTGCTTCATCACTCCTTAGAGAATGTCCCCACTGACCTCCGGGGACATTTTTTTTTGATATGACGGTTTAAAATAGAGACATGAGTGAAAAGAGTGAACGTTTCAAAATTGTTAGCGACAATCGTCACGCTCGGTTCCAGTATGAGATTCTGGAAACCTATGAAGCTGGGATTGAGTTAGTCGGCACCGAAGTCAAATCGATTCGGGAAGGGAAAGTCAACCTCAGAGATGGCTTCGCCCTAATTCGTGATGGGGAAGCGCTGCTGCTGAATGTACATATTTCTCCCCATCGAAC
>JBBRMC010000298.1:0-5150 GCA_038231055.1 Leptolyngbyales cyanobacterium | reverse complement strand
GGCATCTTTGCAGTGACTCAAGTGCCCCTGGCGATCGCCGAAGGGTTGCTCACCGTCTTAGTTTGGAACTGGCTGCAATCCTATGGGCAGCAAGAGCTAGAAACCCTAAAATTATTCAATCAGGAGTCGTAAGTTATGTCTTCACGATCAACCAAAAATCAGCCGTCCACTGCACAACAAAGCTGGCTCTTAGTGATCGCAGTCATTATTCTGGCAGCCTTTCCCCTAGTTTTTGTGCGGGGAGAATATAGCGGTTCTGATGACCAAGCTGAGACTGCAATCACAGAGATTCAACCGGGCTATAAACCCTGGTTTGACCACTTCTTTAAACCTGCCAGTGGAGAAATTGAAAGTTTGCTGTTTGCTACGCAATCGGCACTGGGGGCAGGAGTCGTTGGCTATGTGGTTGGGCTATACAAAGGGCGCACCCAGAAACAGGATCGGCAGCAGTCTGATAAACCCTCAGAATGAGTCATCAGATCGATAGTCTCGCTTACACCAATCGCTTGCGCGGGTTGCCGCCAATCCACAAGCTGGTGTTTGCAATCGCGCTGCTTTTTCTCTCGCTCTTCTGCTCGGCGATCGTGCAAGTGCTCATTGCTCTTTGGTTAGCGATTTGGATCGTCGGCTATGCAGGTATTCCGGGAAATGTCTATCTGAGAATGTTGTCGTTGCCATTAAGTTTTTGGTTGACGAGTCTGCCTGCTTTTGTGATTAATGGAGTAAGTCTAGATCAGATTCAATCAATTCAGTGGGATGTTTGGCGGGGTTATGGTCTAGACGTTGCTAACTTTTATCTTTATACCAGTCGCACTGGCATTCATCAAGTGAGCTTGCTATTCACTCGTGCGTTGGCATCTACGAGTTGTATGTATTTCATTCTATTAACCATTCCTTTTACGGAAGTCTTGCAGATTCTCAAGCGATTGCGATGTCCAGTATTGCTCATAGAATTGCTGTTGCTGATGTATCGGTTTATTTTTAGCTTGTTGGCGATCGCGGATGAACTTTGGATGGCGCAAAACTCGCGCGCTGGCTATCGCACCTGGCGACGAGGAATGCACAGCTTAGGGATTTTAATCGGACAATTGCTTCAGCGCACCTTAGACAACTATCGCCAAGTCTCGTTAAGTTTAGCGGCACGAGGGTTTAATGGAAGTCTGTCGGTTTGGCATTCTTACCCCTATAAACCTTCTAGGCGACACACTCTAGAAGCTCTTTTTGGCACTACGGTTTTAATCACTCTCAGTCTTTTATCTCACTAATGCCTCATGTCTGAATGGATTCTTGAGTTCGATCGTGTCTCTTACAGTTATCCGTGTGGTTCACAAGCAGCCCTTCACAACCTAACCCTGAAGATGCCTGCCGGAAAACGATGTGGGCTAATTGGTCAAAACGGCTGCGGCAAAACGACCCTTTTTTTGTTGGCAAGCAGTTTATATCGACCGCAACAAGGAATCATTCGCTGGCAAGGGCAACCCTTTCGCTACGATCGCTCCTCTCTCATGCAACTACGTCAGGATATGGGACTGGTCTTTCAAAACCCAGAACATCAATTGGTGGCTTCAACCGTCGAAGAAGACATCTCCTATGGGTTGCATAATTTAGGCATCACAGAAGCTGAAATTGCTCAACGGGTACAGGGGGCGATCGCCGAATTTGATCTCGCTGAATTTGCTCATCGCCCCATTCATCACCTCAGCTTAGGACAAAAAAAACGCGTCTCGATCGCGGATGTGATGGTTCTCAAACCTAAGCTACTGCTGCTTGATGAGCCGACTGCCTATCTCGATTCACGCCACACCCGCGAACTCATTGATCTGCTGCAACAAATTCATACCAGTGGCACGACTATCTTATTAGCCAGTCACGATCTGGATTTTATTGCTCGTTGGGCAGACTGGCTTTTTGTCATGGATCGAGGTCAATTGATTCTAGAAGGGACACCCGAAACGGTCTTTGCTCAACGGGCACTTTTAGAGCAATTGCAGCTTGGCGTTCCGTTGGCGATCGAGCTAATGGAGCAGATGAAGGCGATCGTAGGTGAAAACGAGACATTAAACCTGCAAAACTTAGAGCAATTGCAGCAACAGGTTTTACAATCTCGTCGGTTTCTTTAGGTAGGGAGGCACCATTATTTGTAGGATAGGTCAGCGATAGCGTAACCCTTGCGGGTGTTGGGTTTCGTCCCTCAACCCAACCTACATCCATCTCACATTTAATTCCACTTACCTACTTAAAGGGTGCACGGTTGTCCCTAAAGAAAACCTAATTTTTAGACGTTATTGAATCCATGATCCTTGGTCTCTAGTGAGCCATCGGAGCCTTGGCTTTCGCGCCTCCCTTACCTAAAAACAAGAGCAACGGCAACGAACAGAGGAAAACGATTCCCACAAACCGGAAAATATCTGCGTAAGACAAAATTGCGGCTTGCTGGCTTACCAGTTGTGACAGCGAGGTAAGAGCTTGCTGGTGAGCCGTTGCTGCATCAGAGCCACCATTTTGAAATGCTCCTGTCAAGGCGTTAAGGCGTTCATTAGTCTGCGGATCATAGGAGGTGAGGTTTGACAACAAAATATCTCTGTGGAAGGCTTCTCGTTGAGCCAATAGCGTCGTTAAAACAGCAATGCCAATGCTGCCTCCTAGCTGACGAGTTAGATTGTAGAACCCCGATCCCGCAGAAATGTCTTGTACAGGCAGTGAACCGAGCGTTGCCAGACTCAAGGGTAAGAACATCAAGACCGTTGCAGCTCCCCGCCAAAGAAGCGGCAGAAATAGATCATTGGTGCCCGTTTGCGGCGTAATAGTCGCCAGTTGAAACATGACTAAGGTGGTTCCGACTGCACCGATCGCGATCAAAATTCGCGCATCGATTTTTGAGGAAATTTTGCCGAGGAGAATCATCACGATCGCTGATGCTAATGCACCCGGAGCCAACAACCAGCCCGTTTGCGTCGCAGTAAATTTCAGCACTCCTTGGGCAAACAACGGCACGGCAAACAGTGCGCCATAAAGTCCCATGCCCAAAATGCCTGAATAGACGCTGCCTGCCGCCAGCGATCGGTGCCGCAACACACGCAAATCTACCGCCGGATTTTTGGTTGTCAGTTCGCGCCAAATGAACAGTGCCAGCCCGATCACAGCAGAGACAGCCAGAATTGTAATGAAACCGGAGTTAAACCAGTCGTCTTGTTCTCCTTCTTCAAGAAAGGTCTGCAAACTGCCTACGGCTACTATTAATAATGCGATGCCCAACCAGTCCACTTTTTGACGCTTTGTTTTGCGTTTTGCGAGGTCGGCTGGCAAAAATAAGAGTGCCATGATCACTGCCGCGATTCCGATCGGCAGATTGATAAAAAAGATCCAACGCCAGCCTAAGGTATCGGTGAGATAGCCACCCAATGTGGGACCGATCGCCGGACCCGCAATCACGCCGACTCCAAACACGGCTTGAGCTAATCCCTGTTCTGAGGGAGAAAACGTTTCAAACAAAATCGCCTGAGCTTTAGCAAGCAGCCCGCCGCCAAACAAACCCTGAAGAATGCGGGCAATCACCAGCATCGGTAGGTTGACGGCAAACCCACACAGCACCGAAGCCAGCGTAAAGCCTGCCATTGAAAATACAAAGTAGGTCTTTTTACCAAACACGTCGCCCAACCAAGCAGAGAGAGGAATCAGAATCACGTTGGCGATCGCATACCCGGTCACGACCCAGCCGACTTCACTAATGGTTGCTCCTAGCGTTGCTTGAATATCGGTGAGAGCGACATTCACAATGCTCGTATCAATGACTTCAAGAATTGCCCCTAACGATGCAGTGAATGCGATTGCCCATTTCAGAGATCCTTGCACATAGCTTGGTTGAAGGTCATTAGATTGCGAATTGGAGCGATCGTGAGTAGTAGCCATGCGTGTTAGATCGGAGTTAATAAGATTGGGAATGGGTAAAAGACTGTGAGATAGGGCTGAGACCTTGCACAATCAGATCGACGCAGCTTTCAACATAGCGATCGGGAGAATAGCCTCGTTCAACGGGCATGACATGGCGACGCAGCATTCCAGCGAGCAGCATTCCCGTTAATTGATCAACGGCAACCGATAAATCTACATCAGGACGAACATTGCCCTGATCAACACAACTGCGGAGATAGTCAATTAGCTTTTCGCGCAGGGGTAAAAATGCTTGCTGTAAAACCTGAAGCGCTTCGGCTGGGTGTCGTTTTGCTTCACCAATAAACATCCGAATCAAGGCTTCGTTTTCTTCTAGCATGGCGTTGTGAAGTCGAGCATAGTGCAGAAGATCGCGCTGGAGGTCTTGTGTCCATTCGTCTTGGTGAGTGAGTGCCTCGGCTTTCAAAGCCGTGATATGTTGAGCAACGGCTGCCAAAAGCTGCTCTTTGCTTTGAAAGTGACGAAACAAGGTGACTTCGTTGACTTCAGCCACACGAGCAATCTCACGGGTGGTTGCGCCGACAAATCCGGCGATCGAAAACACCTCGATCGCGGCTTTGAGTAGTCGTTCTCGTGTCTTTGCCCCTCGGTTGGAATCAGCCATCTTTACTCATGCAAGTACATACTTACATTTTGAGCAGCAAAGCTGAAGGTGTCAACTTTTCTTTAGGAGGATGTCGGCTATGGGAGTTGACGAATTGGCTCACGCTGATAGGCGGAGCAAACAAGTCACCCGGATCGCTCACTTTCCAAGACCTGCTTTTCCTAGCTCAATCAACGCACTGGCACGAATGATCGCCAATTGAGCAGCCGATAATTGATCAATGCCTGCGCCTGTGGTGCTGCGAGTCTTGCCGCTTGTCATCAGGTTATTAACATCTGTCGCGTGATCTAGCCCTAACGCGTGACCGACCTCATGGGCAAAGCTATCTTGAGCACGATTAGATGTATTGATCACCACAGAGATCCGATCGTCCTTCAGGTTTTTCATAAAATTCGCCTTGCCCAACAAGCCCTTACCTAACGTCTCGCCACGCGATTTGGTGAGCGCTGGCACCCAATAGCCCGTCAAGCGTCCCTTTTGCCGATTTTCCTCCACGAGTTTTATTTCTTCAGCCGTGGCATCATTTGCCGTAAACTCATCGAGCGACTCATCGGCTCCGATCAGCAATTTAGTCGTTGCTTCGCTAATTTCGACG
>JBBRMC010000297.1:0-5156 GCA_038231055.1 Leptolyngbyales cyanobacterium | reverse complement strand
AGACAAAACAGCAGGTGTGATTCAGGTGCGATCGGCATCTCGATTGGGTCAATCTGATTTAGGAGTTAATCGCCAACGAGTCGAAGCTATTCGTGATGCTTTAAAGCAAGCTGGAGTTGCGTGACCCCCGATCAGCGTTATTGTAAGGGTTAGCTATAAGTAATGCTGACGTACTAACCTGCTATGCCGCGATTTCTTCATTTGGCTGATGTTCACCTGGGTTTCGATCGCTACGACAGCAAAGAACGCACTAAAGACTTCTTTCTGGCGTTTGAAGATGCGCTGAAAAAATATGCGATCGAGGCTCAGGTTGATTTTGTGGTGATAGCAGGTGACTTGTTTGAGCACCGCACCATTCAGCCCAACATTCTCAATCAGGCAAAAATTTGCTTTCAGATGCTCAAAGATCATCAGATCCCGGCGATCGTGATCGAGGGCAATCATGACAATCGACCCTATGGCACTCAAACCAACTGGCTTAAATATCTTGCTCAAGATGAATTGCTGATTCTGCTAGAGCCAGAAACCGTCGATGGGCAAGTGCTCTATGAGATGTGGGATGGCGAAGCGGGCGGCTATATCGATCTCGATTGTGGCGTGCGGGTGTTGGGTTCGCAGTGGTATGGCGCGTCTGCACCTAGAGCGATCGAGTCGTTAGCCAACGCGATTCAACAGCTTCCGGCGAGTTCTGGCTACTCAGTGATGCTGTTTCATCACGGGCTTGAAGGACAGATTGCTCGATATCAGGGTGCATTACGCTACACCGATTTGCTGCCGCTCAAGGAGGCAGGCATTGATTATTTAGCGTTGGGTCACATCCACAAAAACTACAGTGAAGAAGGCTGGGTCTTTAACCCCGGCTCGACGGAGGCAAATAGCGTCGAAGAGTCGAAATACGATCGCGGTGCCTATCTCGTCGAGCTAACTCCAGACGGCATTAAAGCTGACTTAAAACAAGATTATTATCAACGTCCCTGGGTGCGCTTGCAGGTCAAGGCAAGAGGTAACGAAAGCCAAGAGCAACTTGAGGAAGCTGCGATCGCGCAAGTTCAGTCTGCCATCAAGGCAAAACGCATCATTCCTGATCAAGCTCCAATGGTGGAGTTGCGAATCGACGGACAAGTTGGTTTCGATCGCTTAGATCTGGATGTCAAAAAGCTACAGCAGCATCTCAAAGACCTCACAGGAGCGCTGATTTTTCTGCTGAAGTATGAAGTCGATAGCGTCGAATATGCGTCTCCTTTGTCAGAAGAGATGTCTCGATCGCACATTGAGCGAGAAGTTTTTACCGATTTGTTGGCGGCACACAACACTTATAAAGGGCGATCGACCGAGCTTGCCCAAGGACTGATCGAACTCAAAGATCTGCAATTGCAAGATCAATCCGAGGTCGAGCTATATGACTTTGTGCAAACCTTGCTGGAGTAAGGTTATTTGGGATTCGTCGGCGATCGCGCCTGATCCGTTTAGCACCAACTTTCTTGATGCGCCTGTTTCTTAGACTGAATGTTGCCCAAGTGTTTTTTAACCGTATCGATCGTGATATACAGCCGAGCCGCAATCTCTTTGCGCGGCAGATTGCAGCGCTTGAGAAACCAGACCTCTGCTTCACGGGGCGTTAGACCATATCGCTTTGCCTCCGTCACTGCCAGACTTTGGAGTGCTTGCTGCTGATCTTCGAGCCTGACGAGCATACAGGGCTGCTGCACGTCATCAAGCTTGAGCCATTGCACCCGAATGCGAAACGTTTGAGACTGATCATTAGTGATTTCTGACTCAATCACCAAAGGGCGCTCTCCGTATAGTTCGCGGCTCTCAATTAATGCTTCGCACGATCGCAACACTTCATCGGGCACTGTGTGATTATGCTGGGTCAAATGCTGACAAATGCGGGTGCCGGGGGTGTTGGCATAGACAAGCTCACGGCGCATATCCAAAATCAAAATGCCATCAACGAACCCTTCGAGCACAGAAGTTAAAAAGTGGTTATTTTCTAAGGAACTCATGTTCATCTTCCTGGGGGGCTTGAATGAACGGTAACTATTGCTTCACTACGTTTGAGTTGGGGGTGTTATGCACTGCCGTCTCAATTAATTTTTTGGGGGGTTCAGGTCGAAGCACTGCCTGAATCTCTACTTAAAAGCTAAACGAGTTGTTCTTATATGACGGTGAGAAAACGTTAGGAGTTCGATCGTCATAACGTTATAAAACGTTAGTTCACAGCTTGAAACACTTGTGAAATCAACCGCATAACCCCGCTACAGTATTTATAAGGAGACGTTTAATCGTTTTAGAAACAATCACCGGGAATTTACGAATACTCCATTGAATCTTTAAACAGAAAGCAGCCCGATCGAGGAAAAACAGCCGAGGTTGGTGCAAATCAGGGATGACGTTCAGGGGTGTATTGAGCCATGACGATCGAAGAAGCGCTGGTTGTGCTGGACAGCCTGATGGGACGAGAACAACTCACCCATCTTCAAGAAACCGTATTTTGTCGCGCGTGGGACGGGCAAACCTACGAGCAAATCGCAAACACGGTTGGCTATGACCCTGATTATGTGAAGCTGGTCGGCTCTCAACTCTGGCAGTCTCTCTCAGATCATGTGGGTCAACGAGTCACCAAAAACAATTTTCGAGTGGTGCTCAGACAACAAATAGGACGAGAGGAAAGCGGACGCGAAGACTCTTCTCCTAGCAAGACAGAGCAAACTCCTGCCTCCCTCCAAGATTGGGGCGAACTGATTGACACCTCTGACTTTTGTGGGCGATCGCAAGAACTGACTGAGCTAGAGGGCTGGATTGTTCGAGATAAATGCCGTCTCGTGACTCTGTTAGGCATGGGCGGAATGGGTAAAACCGTGCTCTCAATCAAGCTAGCAGAACGGCTGCAAGCTACCTTTAAGTGTGTGATCTGGCGATCGCTGCGAGATGCGCCTCCGATTGATAGCATTTTGTCTGACCTCATTCAAGTTCTCTCTCACCAGCAAGAGACTGAGTTGCCCGACTCGGTAGACGGCAAATTAGGACGACTGCTGCACTATCTGCGTCAGCATCGCTGTCTCGTGATTCTCGATAATGTTGAATCTATTCTAGGCACGGGTGAACAGGCGGGACATTACCCGATCGGGTACGAAAGCTATGGGGAGTTGTTTCGGCGCGTGGCTGAAGCGGTGCATCAAAGCTGTCTGGTGATGACTAGCCGCGAGAAGCCCAGAGAGGTTTCTGCCCTAGAAGGAACTGCCGTTCGATCGTTCAAACTGAACGGGTTAGAGCCGTCAGAAGCCAGAGAGTTGTTGAAGCCGAAATCTCTATTTGCCACGACCCCCACGTTTGAGCAGTTGACCGATCTGTATGGCGGAAATCCGTTGGCTTTAAAGATGGCAGCGGCGACGATTCAAGAATTGTTCGATCGTGATGTTGCAGAATTTCTCAGACAAGGAACGGCGGTCTTTGGCGATATTTCTAACTTATTAGATCAGCAGTTCGATCGACTGTCTGACCTAGAGAAGCAGATTATGTATTGGTTGGCGATCAACCGAGAAGGAACGTCGATCGCGGATCTGGCTGAAGATTTGGTACCGATCGTGCCTAAACGCCATCTGATGGATGCTCTGGCATCCCTAGCTCGTAGACCTCTGATTGAAAAGCAGGGCGCACGTTTTACCCTGCAACCGGTCGTGATGGAATATGTGGCTGAAACCTTGATCGATCGAGTGTATCAAGAGATTTTTACCCAAGATCTGAACTTATTTATGAGCCATGCGCTGATGAAAGCGGATGTCGAAGATCAGGTGCGCGAGAGTCAGACTCGGATGATTGTGCAGCCCTTGCTCGATCGCTTAACGGCTCTGACTCACTGCAAATCACAGATTGAGAAAACGTTAAAGCAAGTGCTGGTGACGCTGCAAAAGCAGGGTGTCTGCACGATCGGATATGGTGCAGGAAATGTAATCAATCTGCTGCGGCAACTCAATACCGATCTGACAGGGTATGACTTCTCAGACTTATCAGTGTGGCAAGCTCACCTACAAGGTGCCACCCTCCAGCACGTCAACTTTAGCCACTCTGACTTGAGCAAATCGGTTTTTTCTGACACGTTGGGCAATGTTTGGTCTGTGGCGTTTAGTCCTGATGGACGGGTGTTGGCAGCCAGTGACACCGCCGGAGAGATTCACCTGTGGCGACTCTACGATCGAGCCGGAAATTTGCTGCGTCATCGACAAAAGCTAAGCACCTGTCAGGGGCACCACCACTGGGTTTGCTCGATCGCCTTCAGTCCCGATGGTCAAACCTTGATTAGCGGTAGCGTCGATAAAACCGTCAAACTGTGGGCTGTAGAGACAGGACGCTGTTTGCAAACCTTTGAAGGACACAGCGATTGGATTGTCTCTGTGGACTTCAGTCCCCTTGGCGCGATCGTGGCGAGTAGCAGCGTTGATCGCACCATTCGACTATGGGATCTTCAGACAGGAAAGTGCCTGCGAGTTTTAGATGACCATCAACACTGGGTTTGCTCGATCTCGTTCAGTCCCGATGGTCAAACGTTGATTAGTGGCAGTGACGATCGCACCCTCAAGCTCTGGAATATTCAAACCGGAACCTGTCTCAAAACTTTAACGGGACACACAAGCGGTGTACGTGGAGTCGCGTTCAGTCCCGATGGTCAAACGGTAGTGAGTGGCAGTCAAGACCACACCGTCAAGCTATGGGATCTAGCAACTGAGCGGTGTTTGAGAACTCTGGCAGGACACAGCAACGAGATTCGCTGCGTCAGTTTTAGCCCCGATGGTCAGAGTGTGGCGAGCAGCAGCTTCGATCGCACCCTCAAACTCTGGGATTGGCAAACTGGACAATGCTTAAAAACCTTGCAGGGACACAGTGCACCTGTTCGCTCAGTCAGTTTTAGCCCCGATGGTCAGATGTTGGCGAGTGGCAGCGCTGATCAATCCGTGCGGCTTTGGAATTACCGAACGGGTGAATGCTTCAAAACCTTCCAGGGCTATACCAATTTTGTGTTGTCGGTTGCCTTCAGTCCTGATAGCCAAACCATTGCCAGCACCAGCGCCGATCACACCCTCAAACTTTGGAATCGAGAAGGACAGTGTTTAAAGACAATGACCGGACACAGCAATTGGGTCTGGTCTGTGGCATTT
>JBBRMC010000296.1:0-5195 GCA_038231055.1 Leptolyngbyales cyanobacterium | reverse complement strand
CATGATTGAGGGTGCCTCGGCTGAGATAAGCCTTGGCGTAGTTGGGCTGAAGCTTGATCGCTTGATTAAAGTCATTCATGGCGGCTTGACGATCGCCCTTTGTGAAATAGGCAAACCCGCGATTGAGCAGAGCAGGCGCATAGCTAGGCTGAAGTCGCAGTGCTTGATCAAAATCCGCGATCGCGCTATCTGTATCGGCTGATTGCGATCGCACATAGCCCCGATTTACATAAGCTGTCGCTAAATTAGGATTCAATTCTAAAGCTTTATCTAAGTCTGCTAAGGCTTCGTCAGTATTGCCCAGTTTGGCTTGGGTGGTTCCTCGGTGGGCATAGGCGATCGCGTCGGAGGAGTTGAGTTTAATGGCTTGGTCGAAGTCTGCTAAGGCACCAGTCTGATCGCCGATGTTCGATCGGGCGACTCCTCGTGCTACATACCCCTGACTAAAACTAGGGTTGAGTTGAAGTGCCTGATTGTAGTCTTCTAACGCGCCGCGATAGTTAGCCGATTTAGATTTTTCTTCTCCTTGGCTATAGAATTTTTGAGCTTCTTGCTGAATTTTAGCCGCTTCGAGAGGCTGCGGGGCTACTGGAGTAGGAGCCGCGATCGGGACAGGAGACTCTGTTTGGGCAGACGTGGGTGAAATGCCGATGAGAGACGATGCACAACTGACAGTCAGCGCCATCGCAAAGACCGCCGAACGATTGGCAGGAAAGAGAAAGCTCATAAATCTAAGTTGAGTTCAGTAAAGGACAGGTATCGATTTTTGCACTACTGTTCCCAACTTTTAAGATTTAATTGCATTCTGGAGGTTAAAGATTTGTATAGAATTCCGGATGTCAAGTGGGAATCAGTTCGCCGGGACGCAGTTTTGCCCACTTGCCTTGTTCTTCTTTAAAGCTCAAACAGCCGACCACATCCCATTCCATCTCAATGTAGTCGGTGCGATCGCGAATATTGACATTGATAGTTGGCTCGGTTGCCTCGAAATCTGGAGTTTCAGTCAAGTGAGCTTGCTCGTGCTGATCTTCGACCGCGTGGTAAGTGGTGCAACGGTCTACATAGTGGCAGTTTACGCAAATACACATGGGGGTCAATCTCTTTGGATCACTAAAAATGTAGAGGTATGGTCTGACTCTTAGAGACGGATCGGGAATCGAGATGCTTTTCTGTTACTCTAACTCAGGCGAACGAATTGATCACTGGCTTTCGGGTTGATTTATGTTGCTCATTTAGGAAGCGCGGCTCGATTCGGGATATCTGAGCGATCGAGTCCGAAACTTAGTCGGTTTCTACTAAATGCTCACCCTTCTTCAAGCCTGAATCGTCATACTAAAGATCGGTCGGACAGACGCTTGTTGCCGTCTGAGAGATTTATTTTAAAGAGTTGTTTCGCAAGCATTGTGTTTGGGATGAGTTTGCATTGAATCACCGTTTAGATTGTTGGCAAGACGTTGTGGTTGCCTCTTCTGCCCTGTCTCCTGAAACTTGGCCTTTTAGCCTCAATTGGCTGCCACCCTCTGCCTGTCTGGTCGGAGGAACTGTCCGCGATGCGCTGTTAGAGCGCCATTCTGACTATCTCGATTTAGATTTTGTGTTGCCGACGGGCGCGGTTGAAACGGCACAGGCGATCGCGCGTCACTATCGAGCGGGGTTTGTCTTGCTAGACTCCGAGCGTCAAATTGCACGAGTGGTCTTCAACCAAGGGACGGCAGATTTTGCCCAGCAGGTCGGCTCTAGTTTGGATGCCGATCTGCGGCGACGAGACTTTACGGTGAACGCGATCGCTTACAACCCTCACACGGCTCAACTGCTTGACCCGCTTCAAGGTCACACCGATCTCAAACGTGGGCTGCTTCGCATGGTGTGTGCAGAAAATCTGGCAGAAGACCCGTTAAGGCTGTTACGTGCCTATCGTCAAGCCGCTCAACTAGGGTTTTCGTTAGAACCGGAGACTCAACGGGTAATTCGACAATTAGCTCCCAAACTGCGACAGATTGCGGCAGAGCGAGTGCAGTCTGAGTTGAACTATTTGTTAAGTAGCGATCGAGGAACGACTTGGCTCAACGCAGCTTGGCAAGATGGGCTACTGCAAGATTGGTTTCCGAGTGCCGATGCTCAAAGTTTGACGCGGCTGCTGGGAATTGATCAGACCACGGTGATTTTCCAAGAGACTTGGGCTGAGTTTGCCGCAGAACTGGCTCGAAGTATTCGGGGTGGATCGTCGTCAAATTCAAGCCAGTCTGAACCAAAAGCGTCTGGATCGGCTCGAACTTGGATCACGATCGCTAAGTTAGCCAGCCTGTTATCGGCTGATCCCCAGCAGGCTGAGGCGCAGCTATGGCGATTAAAATACAGTCGGGCTGAGATTCAAGCGGTGAGTGTGGCGCTGAAGGGGTTGCCACGGCTGAGTGCTGGCAGCCTGGTTGAAGAATGGACGTTGGCAGACCAGTATCTTTTCTTTAAGGAAGTGGGAGCGACGTTTCCGGCGTTGGCAATTTTAGCGATCGCTGCCGGGACTCCTTTAGAATCAATCTCAGTGCTGATTCGGCGGTTCTTAACGGCAGGTGATCCCGTTGCTCATCCAATCCCGTTAGTCACGGGGCAGGATTTGATGATTGCCCTCAGCCTATCGGCAGGACCTCGCATTGGGCAGCTATTGGCAGCGCTGCAATTAGCACGAGCAGAAGGCAAGATTAAAACCCGTGAAGATGCCCTTGCTCTCGCAGCCGACTTGATCAGATTGTGAGAAAAATCCGCGATTTCGAGATAACCTGTAGTCTGGATGACCGTCCAGATCATGTTAGAGTGATTCTCTAACTCTTTTTTCTGAGAGCTAAATTGGGTTCTCAGAAATTACGATCGTCATTTACACCATTCGCTAATAGATGTCTCAAAGGGGTAAACATGGCTAAACGCCGCAACCAAAAAAAAGAAAAAGCTCTCCGCAACCAGGCTTATGCTCGTAAGTTTCGTAAGCGCACCAACACGGGTCGGATGACAAGAGGAAGACGCTACGACAGCAACCGTATGGATGATGCTGAAGGCGATCAAGAAGGTGCAGGCAGAGGCAATGAAGGCGCTGCTGATGTCTAGAGATTTGAGTTTCAAATCACTAAAGATTTAGACGGGCTGAGAGTTCAACCAGGTTGTGCCCCTCTTCTCGAATGTGCAGATCTATGAATCTCACCCGCTCCCCAAGCCTTAATGGTTTGGGGACTTTTAGTTTTAAAGGGAGTTGATCGTCTCCCAAAAGCGATCGGGCAGCGATCGAGTTTGTAGTTGACTATTAATTTGCTTCGCAGTCGCCAATCCTGACAAAAAGGCGCTTTCGGCTCGATTTCCGCTACACCAATCTCCTGTGAATAGTAAGGGTGAATTTGTGTTGGCGCTCAAAAACGCTTCGGTTAAAGGATTAATTGGAAACGCATAGCGCCAGCGATGAACTTGCAAAATTTCGGGCGTGACTAACCAGGGTTCTAAAAATTGAGCGGCTTTGTTGAGAAGTGTTTGCCCGATCGGATTCAACTCAGTAGTTTCTAAATGACGATTTGCAAACGCAGCCGTGCTTTGAACGACAACCACAGGCTGAGAGGGCGACTTTTGCTTGCTGCTATCTAAACCCACCCATCCGATTTCGGGATCGTGGCTGCTTGTCACCCCTTTCCAAGAAACGGCTGACAGGTCTTGGGGTGGATAGACTGCGATCGCGCTAATGCAAGCAGAAAATTGAATCGACCGCAGGCAACTCAAGGTTTCTTCGGCTCCTAGAATGGAGTCTAATAATGGCACTGCTTGAGGAGCCGGAATTGCACTAATGATCGCGGTTGCGGTGATCCCCGATCGAGTTCCATTGGCTTCAACCTGCAAGTTCCAACCCTGATTAATCGGATTAATCGCCTCGACTCGCTGATTAAGATGGATGGTTAGTCCGGTGCCGAGAAACTTAGCGATCGTAGAGATTCCGGTTGGAGAGGCATAGCGCGGCTCGCGATCAAGCGGCTCGATGAGTTGACCTTCTGCATTGAGTTCATAAATCGTGTCAGTCCAAGTTTGCAGAATCGAGCGATCGAGCAGCGTGGTGAGTAGGGCTTTGAAGCGATCGTCTTTTGGCTTCAAATAACACACGCCATGATCGGCGTGAGTGCTCTGCAACCGCCGAGTGGACAACCGTCCTCCTAATCCACGAGATTTCTCAATCACTACGACGCGATAGCCTGCTTGGTGGAGCTGCTGAGCACAGGTTAGACCTGCTACCCCGGCACCAATTACGGCAATATCAAAGTGAGAATCGGGCATAATAAAAGCGCTTTGAGTTTCCTACTAGTTGAAAGAATTAATAACTCTCCCCTACCTTTAGGTAGAATGTGAGAGCTTGCCATCACTCTGCACTGGAGGAGTTTTTGAGTGGACGAACTGAGAGCCGCGTTAGAGTTAGCGACGGAAGATGAGTTGCGGGATTTGACAGAAATTTTGTTCCGTCCCAAGTTTAACCCGTTAGATTATGTCAGAACGCCCAACCCGATCGAGGTGCAGAGTCAAGACCGCGAAGATTGGCTGGATGCGATTGACGATCGCTTTCGCTATCTAGGGGCTGATGGCGTGACGGTGCTACGTCGTCAAACGGGTCAGGTGAGCTATCGCCAGATTTTGATTCAAGTCTGCCGCTATTTGAAGTTGCCCTATGCTGGCTCAATGTCCACGACTGATTTAGAAGCCGAAATTTTTCTCAGCTTGCTCAATCGCGCTTGGAAGCAGCTTCCCGCGTCAGAGAAGAGTGCGTTAACCCAACGGGTGCAGCGATCGCTCTCGCAGTCGAGTCTTGCTAGTCAATTGCCGATCCCGGTTCAGAACGATCCGTTGAATCTGATTTTGAAGGGAGGCGGCGCGATCGCGATTAGCTCGTTGGTGCGACCGATGCTGTTGCAGCACGTGGCTCGTCAGTTTGCGCTGCACTTTGCCAGTTATCAAATTGCCAAAGAAACCCTTGCTCAAGGTGGAGCTGTGGCAGCGACTCAGTTTCAAAACTACGTGACGATGCGAATGGCGCGGCATGGCATGGCAGTGAGCGCAGCCCGATATGGAGCGGCGCGAACGGTGTTTATGGTGGCTGGTTCGGCAATGTGGGCGTGGTTTTTAGCCGATTTGGGGTGGCGATCGATTTCCACGAATTACGGTCGAGTCATTCCGACGGT
>JBBRMC010000295.1:0-5221 GCA_038231055.1 Leptolyngbyales cyanobacterium | reverse complement strand
ATGCCGACCCGCTCGTGCATGGAATAAGCTTGGAGCAAGCAGCGACGATCGCCCGCGGCTGAACGCTCATTATAAGGAGAATGGCCCCGTGGCACGTTTTCTCATTTGTACCATGCCACTGACCGGGCACGTCAACCCTGGCTTGCCAATCGCACGGGCACTGGAATGCACATGCACATGTCTATGTGGGAGGGTGACAAAAACATCTTTGCAGATGACACCGACACGCGGAATTTAGGGCTGTCAAAACTGGCATATCATTTCATGGCGGGATTGCTTGCCCACGCTCCGGCACTCACTGCCATTTGTGCGCCGACGGTGAATTCTTATAAGCGGTTGGTGGTGGGTCGATCGCTGAGTGGGGCAACTTGGGCACCTGCTTACATTACCTACGGCGATAACAATCGGTCTAGCATGGTGCGCGTTCCGGGAGGTCGGTTAGAGTTGCGTCTGGCGGATGGCTCTTGTAACCCGTATTTGGCAACGGCTGCTGCGATCGCGGCTGGATTAGATGGAGTTGAAAAACAGCTTGATCCGGGTGAGCCGTGGAATGTGAATCTGTATGATTTCTCGAATGCAGACCTTAACACGAAAGGAATTCGTACTCTGCCGCAAAGTTTAACGGAAGCGATCGATGCCCTTGCCTCTGATGATGTCATTAAAGATGCGTTAGGAGTTTTAGCGGATGAATTTATCGATCTTAAGCGAATGGAATGGGTTGAATATATGCGCCATGTCTCTGAATGGGAAGTTCAACGCTATCTAGAATTCTTTTAACAACTTGAAAAATTAATCATGTGCGGAATCGTTGGACTGCTGGTTAAAAAACCTGAATTGCGAAAATCACTCGGTGAAATGATGGTGCCAATGTTGATAGGAATGAGCGATCGTGGCTCCGATTCAGCCGGACTCGCCATCTTCACAGACTTATTGGACGAAAGTCATCGCAAATATAGCCTCTACTCAGGTGATCAAAACTTCAACTGGTCAGAATTGCTCTATAAGTTTCAATCCCACTTTGAAGGAGACACTGAAATTGATAGTCAAGGCAATCACGCGATCGTGATTTCTAACGCCGATCCCCACTCAGTCAAAGGCTGGATCAAACATCACTATCCGCACCTCTATCTGCTGTCTATAGGACGAGCGATCGACCTCTACAAAGACATCGGATCGCCCCAAGAAGTCAGCGATCGCTATCACTTCAAATCGCTCAAAGGTTCTCATTTGGTCGGTCACACCCGCATGGCAACCGAGTCAGCAGTGACCCCTGCCCACGCCCATCCGTTTACGGCAGGTGAGGATTTTTGTCTCGTTCACAACGGCTCTCTTTCTAACCCTTATGAGATCCGTCGCAAACTTGAGCCGCGCGGCATTCAGTTTGAAACCGACAACGACACCGAAGCCGCCTGTCGCTTTTTAGAGTGGCGAATGCGAGAGGGTGATGACCTCGAAACCGCGCTTCAGAGAGGATTTGAAGAGTTGGACGGCTTCTACACATTTCTGATGGGAACGGCAGATAAACTGGCTTTGGTGCGAGATGCGTTTGCTTGTAAACCTGCGATCGTTGCAGAAACCGATGACTATGTGGCGATCGCATCTGAGTTCCGTTCTCTAGCTCACTTGCCTGATATTAATCACGCCCATCTCTACGAACCTGCCCCAGAGGAACTGTATGTATGGACAGTGTAATCTTTGATTTATCGCAAACTCCGCTCCGTGAGGTGAATCAGTTTCTCCATCACAGTGCGAATGGGAACCCGATCAAGATTTTGAATCCGAATGGTGCCCATAATATTGCGGTGGGGCTTCATTCGCCGCTGACGATTGAGATTGTGGGGCACGTTGGCTATTATGCGGCGGGAATGAATCAGTTAGCCAATGTGACGATCGACGGTAATGCTGGAACGGGCGTTGCTGAAAACATGATGTCTGGACGGGTTCACGTCAAAGGCTTTGCGTCTGTCTCGGCAGGTGCCTCTGCTCAAGGAGGATTGCTCATCATTGACGGCAATGCGAGTCTGCGCTGTGGCATCTCCCTTAAAGGGGGCGATATTGTGGTGGGGGGCAGTGTGGGCAGTTTTTCAGCGTTTATGGCGCAAGCGGGACGAATCGTGATTTGTGGGGATGCTGGCGACGCGATCGGCGATTCTCTCTACGAAGCCGTTATCTACATTCGTGGCAACGCAAAATCTTTGGGAGCCGATGCCCAATTTGAGCCGATGTCCGACAGTGATTATCAAACGGTCGGTGAGCTACTCACAAAAGCCGGATTCTCTCACGACCCCAGAGACTTTAAGCGCATCGCTTCTGCCAAACAACTGTATCACTGGAACGCGGACGCTAATCAGGACTATTAACGATCGTGGATCAAATAACCTGTAACCCTTCGATTTGTCGTCGCTGAGATTTTCGCCCCCTAAATCCCCCAAAATTGGGGGACTTTGAAACAGGTCTTGGCTTAAAGTCCCCCAGAATGGGGGATTTAGGGGGCAAAAGCTGACTCAACCGGAGCGAGTCACTCTTGGAGGAAAGGGCGAGAAGGTACACCTCAATAAATTCATATTCCTAACCATGAATCACTCTGAATTGGGTCAATCTCACGAAGAATCGGCAGGCTACGATCGCCGCATTCTCAACTACATTCAAAACGCTGCCGCTCATGGATTGTATGAAATTCGCGGACTGGGCGCAAAACGGCGATTGCCTCACTTTGATGATTTGGTCTTTCTCGGCTCGTCGTTGAGTCGCTATCCCCTTGAAGGCTATCGTGAAAAATGCACTACAAAGACAATTCTTGGCACGCGATATGCTAAGAAGCCGATCGAGCTAGAGATGCCGATTACGATTGCAGGCATGAGTTTTGGGTCACTTTCTGCCAATGTCAAAGAAGCGATCGGACTCGCCGCTACCGAAGCGGGAACCTCCACCACGACGGGCGACGGCGGCATGACTTCAGAAGAACGGCTCTCGTCTAAAACTCTGATTTATCAATGCCTACCGTCTCGCTATGGGTTCAACCCCGATGATGTCAGGAAGGCAGATGCGATCGAGATCGTGATTGGGCAAGGCGCAAAACCGGGCGGCGGTGGAATGCTATTGGGACAAAAAGTAAATCCTAGAGTGGCAGAAATGCGAACGCTGCCAGAAGGAATCGATCAACGATCGGCGTGTCGTCACCCCGATTGGACAGGACCTGATGATTTGACCATTAAAATTCAAGAACTGCGAGAACTCACCGATTGGGAGAAACCCATCTATGTCAAAATCGGGGCATCGCGAACGTTTAATGATGTCAAACTCGCCGTTCATGCCGGAGCAGATGTGATCGTTTTGGATGGAATGCAGGGTGGCACCGCAGCGACTCAGAGCGTCTTCATTGAGCACGTCGGCATTCCAACACTGGCAGCCGTCCGGTTAGCGGTGGAGGCACTCGAAGAGTTAGACATGAAAGGGCAGGTGCAGCTAATTGTGTCGGGCGGCATTCGCACTGGTGCAGATGTGGCTAAAGCGCTGGCAATGGGGGCTGATGCGGTGTCGATCGGGCAAGCTGTTCTCATGGCTCTAGGCTGCAATAGCGAAACCTATATTCAAGACGATGTGCATCATTCAGCGATCGCAGATTATCACGCATTGGGAACGACACCGGGATACTGTCATCATTGCCACACGGGTCAATGTCCGGTCGGAGTCACCACACAAGATGCAACGCTAGAAAAACGTCTAGAGCCACAGGTCGGAGCGCGGCGGGTCAAAAATTATTTGCAGACACTCAACATGGAGTTAACCACGATCGCCCGTGCCTGTGGAAAGCAAAACGTTCATCACCTGGAGCGCGAAGACTTGGTTGCTTTGACGATCGAAGCGGCTGCGATGGCGCGGCTTCCCCTTGCCGGAACAAGCTGGATTCCAGGCTGGCAATTAGGTTCTAGCTTCTAACTCAGCTCTCCTTCCCCATGACCCAGTTTGAACAGACCGCTCATCTTTATCAGATATCGGCATCGACTCAAACTATGCTGACGACGTTGCTGAATGCAGATGTGAATTGCCCTCCTCGCGTAGCCTACCGTGTACACACAAATCGTTGATCGCTTCGTTTCAGTCGGCTTGTGCCCCCTAAGTCCCCCAAAATTGGGGGACTTTGACCCTGAGCAATGGCTTAAACTCTGAACCTCTTTCTGGCTCAAAGTCCCCTAGAATGGGGGATCTAGGGGGGGAAGATTTTGGCAATGACGGGATCGATCAACTTGTGTGTACACAGTAGTCTCGCGTAGCGGGGCGAAGCCCTCCCCAACCCTTCTCTCCAAGGAGAAGGAAGCTAGAATTCTGGTTCCCTCTCCTTTTGGGAGAGGGCTAGGGTGAGGGTAAAATTTGTGCTTATAGATGGATTCAGCAACGTCAAAAAGAAGATTACTTCGGAGAGTTCCATGACAGACTATCAAAAAATTGAGTACCGCATCGGCAAAGACGGCAAAATCATCGAAACGGTGTTGAACGGATCGGGCACAACCTGCACAGATTTGACTTCAGAGATTGAACACTCGATCGGAGTTATCGAATCACAAAAATTATTGCCAGAGTATTATGAAGGCGACGAAATTCTAACCGTAGAAGAGACTCAAATGCTCCATCAGGGTGGAATCTGATGACCGATTCTAATTTGATGGGATTCGGGATTGTCCTCACTATTGGGTGTATTTCTCTCGTTTTAAGCGGGTTTAGTGAGGACTCCGATCGCGGTAGTTCCCCACCAGAAACCATTGAACTACAACAGCAATGTCAGCGACTACGTGAAGAGTTAGTATCACAACAATCACAACTCAAATCAGATTTTAACAACGCTACCTTTGAGCAATTGCAAACGCTGCTCACAAACTATCCTACTGCTTGTAAGATGGCACAGACAACGCCTGATCTTCCGGCTAAAAATCTGGTTGCCCTCTTTACACCGTTAGAGAATTTGCTGCAAGCTTGGGGGATTGAAGCGATCGGATCTCCCTGGCAGTCTGTCTCTTACGATCCGCACCTCCATCAACCCGATGAAGATGATATCGCTATCGGAGAGCAGGTTTACATCCGTTTTGTGGGCTATCGAACCATCCAAGAAACGGCTTCGCCGCAGATTCTTTGCCCTGCGAAAGTGAGCCGCACTCTTCCAGCCGCCGCCCATTCTAGCCACGATTCTTGAGTATCTGTTTATGACTTCTATCGCGATCGACTT
>JBBRMC010000294.1:0-5222 GCA_038231055.1 Leptolyngbyales cyanobacterium | reverse complement strand
TGGAGCCATCCAACTAGGGTAGGGCATACCCGAAGTCGCTTGGGGAGAATCCCACCTCTGGTTTGGACGACGCAAGGACTCCAGGTTAAGTGGTTTCGTTGAACCAAGAATCCCCGTCGATTTATCGCTGGGGAGTGTCAACAATCCATGACATTTGTCCTGAACTGAATCATCCAGCAGGAGTTCAAATCAGCCCGTGTTTCTCATCCCAGCAGCGATGCCGTTGATCGTCAGCAATGCGCCCCGCAGCAGTTCACCTTTGCTGTAGCGCGATCGCACCACACCCGCCGCCGCAAACGTTTTGTGCTGACGCAGCCGTTTGAGCAACGAGACTTGCAGAAATCCGAGGGGCACGATCGTGCCGTTACGAAGCTGCACCGATCGCTGCAATTCAGGGTCGCCATCTAGCAGACGCTTATGCTCGGTGATGGTCAGCACCAGTTCGCGAGTCAGATAATATTCGCTGACGATTTGCTGATAGACGGGTTCAAATCGTTCGCGATCTTCTGGTTGGGTGAGTTCACGAACATAGTGCCCTGCCATTTGCAAATCGACTTTTGAAAGCGTCATTTCAACCTTAGAGATCGCCATTTTAAAGAAGGGCCACTTGAGATAGAAATAGCGCAATAGCTTCAAGTGTTCTTCAGGATGCTCTGAGAGGAAGCCTTGCAGCGCGGTGCCAACGCCATACCACGATGGCAGTAAGAATCGGCTTTGTGTCCAGCTAAATACCCAGGGGATAGCTCGCAGGCTTGCCAAATCTTTTTTTCCGCCTCGACGGGCAGGGCGAGAACTGATTTGGAGTTGGCTGATTTCTTCGATCGGAGTCACTTGATGAAAGAAATCAATAAAGTCAGGCTGCTCATAAATCAATCCTCGGTAATGAGTCCGCGATTTTGCCGCTAGCTCCTCCATGATTTCGTGCCAGGGCTGAATGTCGTCAAACCCAGTTCGCAGCAAACTGCCTTGAATCACCGCAGTGGTCACGGTTTCTAAGTTAAACAATGCCAACTCTGGAAGCGAGTATTTCGATGCCAAAACTTCGCCTTGTTCAGTAATCTTGATTCGTCCGTTCACGCTGCGTCCGGGTTGCGCCAAGATCGCCTCATAAGCAGGACCGCCGCCGCGACCAACCGAACCGCCGCGACCGTGGAAGATCCGCAGGGCGACTCCATATTGGTCAGCAATGCTTTGCAGCGCTTGTTGTGCCTTATGGATCTCCCAATTACTGCTGAGGAAGCCAGAGTCTTTGTTGCTGTCTGAATAGCCCAGCATCACTTCTTGTAGCGACGCATTGTGTAGAAGTGCAGACGAATCTTGAGGTTCGTCAATGACTTCTCCTGCACTCCTGGCATAACCACCCGACAGCATCGATCGATAAAAGGGAAGCTGAAAAATCTCAGTCAACACTGAGGGCGCTTTCAGCAGATCTTCCACCGTTTCAAAGAGAGGCACCACTTGCAGAGTGCTGATTCCCGTTGCAGGATCATAGAGTCCGGCTTCTTTTGCCAGCAGCAAGACTTCCAGCATATCGCTCACCTCGTGGCTCATGCTGATCACATAGGTGCGGCAGATGTCGAGTCCAAACTCTTGCTGAAGCTTGCGAACCATGCGGAAGGTGGCGATCGTTTCCCGCGCTTTTTCTGAGAAGGGCAACTCACCGGGGATCAGAGGTCTGCGGGTCTGAAGCTCAGTGGCTAACCAAATGGTTTTTTCTGACTCTGACATCTCGTTATAGGGCTTTGGCAAAACCTGGAGATAGTCAGCAATCTCGTTGAGCGTATCGGCATGGCGAGTGCTTTCTTGCCGAATGTCGAGGTGGGCAAGGTTGAAGCCAAAGATTTCGACCTGGCAGATCAGGTGATCTAAATCTCGACAGCTTAATCCAGTCTCGCCCAAGTTGCGCTGAATCAGGCGCAGTTCTACGAGAAAGTTTTTGCCAGAGCGGTAGACGATCGCCTCATCATAATCAGGAATCTCTTGGGGGAGAGTCTCGGTGTTATACATCTGCTCATTGCGAGCCAGGGTGTTTTGCAGCCGTTTTTTAATATAGGACAGCTTCAAGCGGTAAGGTTCTTGACGATAGCGAACGGATAATCTGTCATAGACATCGGGCATTCGCTGCTGGTCTTGCTCTAGCGATTCCAGCAAATCGGGCAATACGTCGCTCCAGTGCAGCGAGAGACTGAGCAAATCAATCAAGCGATCGAGCGACTGAATATATTTTTCTAGCACCATTCGTCGCTGATAACACGCAGTTTGCCAGGTGACATGGGGGGTGACCGAGGGATTGCCATCGCGATCGGAACCCACCCACGAGCCAAACTGACAGAAGTTATGGCGGGGCAACTGCATTCCGGGAAAGGACGAGTGCAGTCCTTGCTTTAAGCGCTGATAGAGATGGGGAATTGCATCAAACAACACCTCTTGAAAATAGTGGAGCGTGTAATCCACTTCATCAAGAACGGTAGGTTTAAACTGGTGCAGCTCGTCGGTGCGCCACCAACGGCGGATTTCTTCAGTGAGTTGGTCTCGCAGCGATTCGGCTTCCCAAGACGATGAAAGCCCCATCGATTTGAGGTTGTCTTCGACGCGATCGAGTTCTCGCAAAATCTTAGAGATGCGGCGCTGTTTGTCGCGGATGGTATGACGGACAATCTCAGTTGGGTGCGCCGTAAACACGAGCCAAACATCCAACTGGTCGATCAGCCGTTGAATCTGCTGAGGCGGAACGTTGAGCCGCTTTAACTTAGGAAACAGCCAGTGAAACGTCCCAACTTGTCGCCGTAGGTCGCTCTCTGGCATACTCTTTTCGAGCAAGTCGGCTTCTAAGCTAGAGGTGGTCTCAGGCGATTGACCATAATCATGTCGAGTAGCAGATGCCGCAGGCAACGCTTCACGAGCCGCCCGATATTGCTGCTGTTGATCTCTCTGCTCATAGTGTTGCTCGACAATGTTGATCAACTGAAAATAGAGCGCAAAGGCACGAGCCGCCCGAATTGCCTCATTGAGGTCGAGTTTCTCAACGATTTGCAGCACTTCTGACTCAGCAAACCTCGTTGCCTGACCTTCGGGCGAACACATCTCGCCCAATTGATTGAGCAAATCGACTAGTTCTTGACCGCACTCCTGTCGCAAAACCGCTTCCCACAGGTCTTCGACGATTTTGATGCGGTGGCGAAGAAAGAGGTCAGACGTAATCACTCCGCCCTCATTGGACGATATATCTGGCACTGCGTTAGCTTCTGTAGCGATTCCGAAAGAAGAGTCTTCGGGAGAGGGACGGGTCGAACTCATAAAGCGGTTCCGGCAGAGATACTCAACAATTTTACGGGGAAATATTTAATTCTAATAGTCTCGAACTATGCAATTACTTTGAGTCTATGTCAGACGATCTCCTATGCAATTATTCTGCGTTTGGGTCAGACAACTTCTTAGGGATCTGTGATGAGAAGTCTAAAACAGGTAAGCGATCGCCCCTAAAAATCTCTTCACTTAATGCTCCAAGTTGTTGCAGCCCATCGGCGATCGCTCGAACTCCAACTATGCCTATCAGCACAGGAACCACCGCTAGCCCAACTAAAATTTCAGGATCTATCAGTGGGCTGAGTCGGGGCTGGGATTCGATCGAAGAAGATTTTGAGTCAGAAGATTCCATCGAAATTTCTCAGATAAGGGGCAAAATAGCAGGATCTAACTTCAATTTCTCAAAGAATAGTTGAAGTTGCTGATTTTTAGACTAGAATCTCTAAGATTTCAGCCTAAAAACGACTCAAGCCGCCGTACTTTTTAGAATCTGGTCTAGAACGGTATCATGAGAGACCGGAATAGAAGAGTCGATCTGGTTCTCAAAACCCCATTCAACTGCACGTCTATCCGTTGGGTCATGCCTTAAGTTTAGCCTAGCAAGCTTACAGATTTATAGCCCGAATCCCTAGCCTGTTATTGAATTCATAAATGTTTGCTTACCACATCAAAGAAAAGCTCGGCGAAAACGAAAGTCAGTGTGAAAAAGTAGAGCCGAGTCTGCAAACTCTGGAGAGCCAAACGAGCCATCTGACCTACCACAAGGAATTCTGCTTCTGATGTTGAACGTACCTGAGCGCCCGCCATCGACAAGACCCCTAAACGAGCACCCACGAGACATCGTACAGTGGCTTGATCAGGTCATTGACTCACCGCAGGTGCGAGTACAGGTGCGATCGCGGGGCAACAACTTATATGTTCTCTGCGAAGGTCAGGAGTGTCCGTCGCGATCGCTCCTTTTGCGTCGGGTCGTTCGCGCTCTTGCCGAGACTAATCTAGAACGGTTTGTTTCTGACGGTCAGCCTCAAGTCTATCAAGTCTTGCTCTATGGGCGGGTGCTGGGGCAGGTGCGTCCTGAGTGGGCTGACATAATTTATCTCAATCAACTCGATCGCTACTTAGAAAAGCTGCAAAGAAGAGCACTGAGTCCGAGATCTGAGACTCTGAATGATGACACGTCAACCTCTGCGCTCGCGATCGCCAATATTCAACTCGCTAAACAAGGGCGACCGGATGCGATCGCGCGTTATTTAAGTGAGTGTCTCAACTCATTAGGGGTTGCAGTCCGGGCGAGTGTCAAACGGGTGCCGTTGCGGCAAGGCAAACCTGATGACTCACGTCTTTGGGTGATGTGTGAGTCTATTTACAGTCCCGATGCGTCTCTGATGGCGGAGTCGATCGCTCAAAAGCTGCGTGATTTAGAGCTAACAGGCTTTCAAGATGCGCTCGTCTTTAGCCAAGTTCACGGAGAGCTACAGCCCGAATGGACGCTGCGCGTTGATTTGACTCCTCCTGATGAGATGCTCAAAGACTGGGCACGCTGGGGAGACGCTGAAGCGATTTCTCGGTTGCTCGATCGCACCTGTGGCGACATTCGTGCGTCTGCAACGTTGAAAGATACGACCCTGCACATTTCCTGCGTCGGCTCACCGTCTCCTGAGCAGGCACGCACGATCGCGACGATCAAGCCGTTACTCGACGCGATCGCTCCGCAAGGAATTCAATCTGCCACGGTCTATGGAGCAGAAGCCTCAGGACAAGGCGATAAAACCACTCCATCGGATACGCCTAACTGGGTCGAGTGGCTCAATCTACCCGCCTCTATTCACACGGCGTTGTCTGACTCAACTCACTGGCTGGCAGAAAAAGGAGACATTCCGGCGATCGCCTATCTGTTAACTCGATTGCTCAACCCC
>JBBRMC010000293.1:0-5231 GCA_038231055.1 Leptolyngbyales cyanobacterium | reverse complement strand
TTGGTACGAATTTCGCAGCAAAATCGGCATGATGACGCTGATTGCACTGGCGATCACCGTTGCCTTCGGTTACAGTGTGGCAGTCACTCTAGGCTTAAAGGGAGATTCCTTCTATTGGGAACTGGCAACCTTGGTCGATGTGATGCTACTCGGTCACTGGATTGAAATGGCTTCGGTGCAGGGAGCCAGTCGTGCTTTAGAGCATCTGGCAGATTTAGTTCCTTCGATCGCTCATAAACAAGTGAACGGACGGAGCGAAGATGTAGCGGTGAGCGCATTGATTGAGGGCGATCGAATTCTAATTCGTCCTGGCGAACAAGTGCCGATCGATGGTGAAGTCATCGAAGGAGTCTCTAGCGTTAATGAAGCCTTTTTGACTGGGGAGTCGCGCCCTGTTACTAAGCGAGAACACGACGAAACTGTAGCAGGTTCCGTCAATGGGGAAGGTGCGTTAACGATCACCGTCACGCGCACTGGTGACAAAACCACTCTGAGCCAGATTATGCGGCTGGTGGAGGAAGCGCAGGCATCGAAAAGTCAATATCAGAACTTGGCAGATCGACTAGCCTACTGGTTGACTTTAATTGCGATCAGTGTTTCGGCACTGACCTTCGTGGTTTGGCTCTCTGCGGGCACTGGTGGTCTGACATTTGCGATTAATCGCGCTGTTACCGTCTTAGTGATTGCTTGTCCTCACGCATTAGGTTTGGCGATTCCCTTGGTAATTATTAACGCCACGGCAATGTCGGCTAAACATGGTGTATTAGTACGAAACCGTGAAGCTTTTGAACGCGCTAAAAACATCAAAACGATCGCCTTTGATAAGACAGGCACCCTTACTGAAGGTCAGTTTGGAGTCCAACACACTTATGCAGATGGGATGAGCGAGCTAGAGGTACTGGTTATCGCTGCTTCACTAGAAACCTTATCGGAACATCCATTGGGGAAATCGATCGTCATAGAAGCCAGTCGCCGCAAGAGCCAGCTGAAGAAAGTAACTGAGTTTCAAGCTGTGCCGGGTCAAGGTGTGGAAGGTTTGGTAAATGGACAACATTATCGAGTAGGTAGACCAGAATGGGTGGCGGAGTTGAAATTACAGTTTTCGGCAAGTCTGCAAGCCGGACTGAAAGAAATTGAATCGCGGGGAGAAAGTGCAATTGTCCTCCTCAACGACCGACAAGCTCTGGCAGTGTTCGGTTTAGCCGATCGAGTGCGCGAGAATGCACGGAGAGCAATCAATCAGTTGCACGAGATGGGAATTGAAACCGTGATGATTACGGGAGATGCGGAAGTAGTCGCCAAAACAGTGGCAGCAGATTTAAAGATCGATCACTATTATGCACGAGTTCTTCCCCAAGACAAAGCCGCACTGATCCGACGCTTAAAAGCCGATAAACCAACTGCTTTTGTCGGGGATGGCATTAATGATGCACCTGCCCTATCTGAATCGGATTTGGGCATTGCTATTGGTGCGGGTACAAACGTCGCGATCGAATCAGCCGATCTAGTACTGGTCAAGAGTGATTTATTAGACGTGGCTTATGCCCTCAAATTAGCAACAGCCACCTATAATAAGATGACCCAAAATTTGTTCTGGGCAACTGGGTATAACGTCATTGGCATCCCATTAGCGGCTGGCATTGCTTATCGTTATGGAATTTTGCTGACTCCAGCAGTAGGAGCATTATTTATGACGATTTCCACTGTCGTTGTATCGATTAATGCAATGCTATTGCGGCGAGTACAGATTTAAGCTTCACAATGCTAAGAATCATAAGTTGGCTCCCTGCGAAAAATTAGAGGATCTCAATTAGATGACGGTTGTCTGCGGGTTTTTGCAAAACCGATTGCTAGACCCAAACCACCTAAAAATACTCCAGCAATCAGGTATGGGGCATCTGCCTGCCATGCAAATAGTAAACCACCCAGCAATGGACCCCCCACTTGACCGAGACTACTCGCTGCATTTTGCATCCCTAATATGGCTCCAGTGTGTTCGCCACCGCGATTTGCGATTAGAGCGGTGAGATTGGGAGAGACGAATGCCATGCCTAATGACAATAAGCTAACGGCTCCCACAACTAATGGCAATGTTCGCATAATTAACAGCAGGGCAATCCCAATTCCCATTAAGCTGAAGCCCAGAGCAACCTGGTAGATTGCACTCAGATATTTTGAAAAATAGCTCACGGCGATCACTTGAAATACCGCCATGACCAGCCCACAGACCATGAAGACAATGCCGATTTCAGCAGGTCCGTAGTTCAGTTTTTCCTGGGAGTAGAGCGGAAACGTTGCCTCAAAGATTGTCAAACCGAATTGACCTACGATTGTCAGTGCCAGTAGTCGCAGTAGCGGACGTTTGCTTGAATCTAGCCAGCGAATCGCTTGCGGACGAGGACGACGTGAAGCTGGAGCTAACCGGGAATGCAAAGACTCTGGCAACCAGCGCAGTGCGATCGAAAAGGCAATCCCTGCCAACACAGCAGCAGCAAAGAAGGGTAGGGAAAACCCATCGATTTTAAAATACCGATTGCTAATGGCAAAGTCAAGTTCAGTGCGAGTAGATAGACTGCCCAAAGCTGCACCAGCAACTACACCCAGACTCACTGCCGAGCCGAGCCATGCCATGCCCCGATTACGATCGCGCTCAGCTGTAATATCTGCAATGTAGGCAGTTGCCGCTGGCAGCATTGCGGATGTTAAGAATCCGCCGAGTGCTCTGACCGCATATAGCATCCACAATGAATTTACGATCCCAAATAGTAATTGGGTAATGGCAGCCCCTGCCAGACCCAGCAACACCAACGGTCCTCTCCCAACTCGATCCGACCAGCTTCCCCAAAAAGGCGAAAAGATTAGCTGCGTCAGGGCATAGATACTTGTCAGTAAAGTAATGTGAACGGCCATTGTCTGACGATTAGTGCTGCCTGCAATATGCAAGCGTTCAGCATAAAAGGGTAATACAGGCAGGGTAATGCCAAAACCGATTGTGACCACGAACAGACAAGCAAGAAGCAAGAACAGATTTTTATGCATTGTAAATTCTGATAGACGGATCGTAGCTAGAAATCCAGATATTTGATTACTACAGACACAAATTTATCTTACAGATTTATATCCATAAAAAATTCCATTTTTGAAAAACAAAATCTGCCAAATTTGAATATTTCTAGCTCTAATAACTCCTGCAAACAGCAGTAGATAGTATTTCCACATCCGGTAAAACTCAAACCATGTTGATGCATAAAAACCTCTATCGAGAGCGAAAAAACAATGCTTCTGTTGAAAAACTTTGGAACGGTCTGAGGAATCTCGAAGTCGAGATCGATACTGTCCATATTGAGCATGACATGTATATCTGCATCCCCGTCTGGTACGGCACCTAAAGAATGGCTGCGTCTTAGTTTTATAGAGTAATCAAAAGTTATTGATTTTCTATTAGATAAAATGTAAGAGTTGACAACTGTCATGGTGCTGATCGAGCAGTTGAATTCATGAACCGATGAGACGCTGCAATCGCAGATAAGCTTCTTCCGGCGTAAGTGGTTCGCTATTAAAATCGGGGATATAAAACTGCCAACTGTCTGGAAAGTGATGAATAGCAAAGCTCGGAATCAGTCCTAGCTGCATTGCCTGTTTTCCTAACACTTCTGTTTGTTCTGCTAATGTAATCTCGTCATGAAATGGCACATTTTTCATCTTGCTAATTCTCCTGTTTAAGCTTTTATTAAATTGCACTTACCCGATCATTTGAGCGACTCGCAAAGCAGAGGTAATGGCTCCTTCATGCAAGCCGTCCCCTAGGTAGGCTCCCGCATGGTAGGTATTATTCTCGCCATTAGTAGCAACTACTTCATCACGGTATCGAAATGATTCCGTGGTATACAACGGAGTGTGATGTTCCTGAATGTGAATGATGCGATCTTTAGCAATCAACTCCTCCAGTTGGAACGATAAAAAATGATGCTGCGCCGACGAGATGCCGCAAAGCTGATTTAAGCAGCCGTTATATCCCCAGCGGTCATTTGTCTGGAAAAAATCAAATTCTGAGGGGTGACGGATGTCGTGGTTGTCATACATGGAAGTATCTTTATGAACTGTTGTGGTTGCATAGCTGGCTTTCCAGGCGGAGAAACGTTTAGTTTCGGCATCAGTTGGGTCAGCTAACAGCGCCATTACCTGATCGGGTGGCGTGGCAAACACGACTTTCTCAAACTCCTGCATTTCGCCATCCGAGCGCACAATTTTTACAGCCTCTGTGCTTCGGGAAACATTGGCAATCTCCACATCCAATAAGACCTCGCCTTGAAAGCGTTCCAGTATTTTTTCAATGTAAGAATAGACACCGCCTTCAACCCTGACCCAACTGACCGCGATGTAGTCGCGTAACATCGGAATTGCTAGTTCTGCGGGAAAATCGTCAATCAGATCAAATGGGATTGAGTAGCTATACATTGTCAGCAACTTGAGCCAGAGGCTGCTTGTACTCTGGTCTTTTAGATACCGAGATAGCGGCTGATCGTAGAAATCCTGCACATCAGCAAATCGCGTTTTCAGCCATAATCCAGCGGAACGGGCATGGATGGCATTAAATCGCAGATATTCAATCAGGCGTTGGATACCTGTGAAGTTCTTCTTGATTGTGACTTCCGATAAAAAGTGACCGCCATTTTTGGGAAACAGAGCTGAACCGATATCGACGGGCACGAGTTCCACCCCTAGCTCTTGCATGAGAGCAACGAAGTTATGAAATGCGGTCGGAAATTCGAGTACTCCACCTTCCAACCTTTCATGGCACTCGGATTGGTTGGGCTGAACGTTTTTGTTGAGTGTCCGAATATGTCCCCCCAACATAGGCTGCCTTTCAAACACGGTGACATGATGCCCTTGTTTATCAAGCCAATAGGCTGTAGCCATACCGCTAGCTCCGCCACCGATAACTGCAATTCTCATAGCTGACCTCCAAATTAATTAAATAGATGATATCTGTGACTGTCTATTTAGGCGTTCCCAACAATATGTCGCCGGATAATCGTTGATACAGCAGTGTTCCCGTCCAGAATGTAGGCGCAAAGCCCGGATAGCCAGATGAGGCATTGCAGAAATAGAAATGGTTGAGTGAGGTTTCGTGATTCAGTCGTCCTAGACCCATATTGCGCGGTGTCAGACTGGAACCGTAGGAATTCCCGTTGGGGCACCAGCAAAAGCGTTCATTGGTTGTGGGGCTA
>JBBRMC010000292.1:0-5241 GCA_038231055.1 Leptolyngbyales cyanobacterium | reverse complement strand
GTTGCCACCGCGCCTGGTGGCGACGATACCGCGATCCGAGAGTCTTTGTAGTTGATTGGAAATAGCTTGCGGAGTCATGTCGACTGCCGCCGCCAAATCGCAAACGCACATCTCCTCTACCCGAGCCAGCGTATGCAATAGGGGTGTGGCAACGATTCGTGCGAAATCCAGCCATTTGCCGTCTGACAAGCCGGTACGATGCTGGACTAACCTGTCTTGGCGAACTTTTTGCGTTTGAAGGCAACCGTGTGAGATGGCAGGGTTTGTTTTCGCGCCAAGTTCAGAATGTAAGCACCAAAGCGATTGATATGCTCCCTGATGTACGGGCTGATGGCTGCGATTGTCTCCTCATCAAACTCGGATCCTTCTTTCGCCAGTTCGTTTAAGAGGCGGGTGAGCGTGCAGACATTGTGGAAAATAATCAAATTGGCGACGAGATGGTTGTATTTGATCAGCTTGCGCTGCTCGTCTCGGTCGTTTTCCTTCAACGTTTCGTCGCCACCAAATCGAATCCATTTGATTAAATCGTTGAACGATTCACTCTTGCAGGTAGCTGCTTGGATTGTACTTCGAAGCGTCGGATCAGAAATGTATTTGAGAAGAAAGATGGTCCGAACCACTCGGCCTAGTTCACAGAATGCTTTGTAGAGGCTATTCTTTCGACTATACGTTCCGAGCCTTCTGAGAATTGACGATGCACTGACTCGACCCATTTTTATTGAAATTGCTACTCGGAGCAGATCTGCCCAATGAGTAGATATTACGTCCCAGTCAATCGTGTCTGTGAACAGCTCATCGATATGCTCATACTTCGCGTCCTTGCTGGGTCTGAACAGAGTGAGGTCTTTCCAATTTCTGATTCTAGGCATCAGTTTGATACCTAAGATATGAGCGAGACCGAAGACTGGCGTGCTCTGCCCTTGAGTATCCGCATGAAGAGTGTCAGGCTGGATGTCGGATTCATTCTTGAGTAATCCGTCAAGAATATAGACAGCCTCCCAGACTCCGCAAGGGATGAAGTGGCTAAACAAGGCTATGTAGGTATCAGAAACGTGGTAGTAGCCCAGTCCGCCGTAACCTCCATAGCGGATGTGATACTCCGAGAGGAGATCTTGTTCGTACAGATCCCACTTGGTGCCATCAGCAGAAGAGGTTCTGCCAGAGCCCCACGACTTGGGCAGCTCAAATTCATTGTAAGCGTTAATTACCTGGACGATTATTCTGTCCAACAGATCTTCACTAACGTGCCGTTGATTGATCCAAGCGATTTGTCACCGGTCTAAAACCTTGAGAGATTTTGCTGTCTGTGACGGACCCAAGCCGCAACCGTAACCGAAGATCGTTGTTACGTATCGGGATTCGGGATTGCTAATTTTGGCATCATGGCCGGACAAAGGACCGAGATACTTGGTCCAGTTTAGCCAGCGCTCTGTATCTGCAAACACGTCTAGAATGCTTATGTGCTCAACGCGTTCCTCGATCAGTTTCAAAAGCTTGGTTAGTTGTA
The DNA here is from genome assembly GCA_038231055.1 of Leptolyngbyales cyanobacterium. Lineage (GTDB taxonomy): Bacteria > Cyanobacteriota > Cyanobacteriia > Leptolyngbyales > Leptolyngbyaceae > Phormidesmis_A. Next base: position 3,734 of record JBBRMC010000292.1, on the reverse strand, counting down.
GAGGACTTTGCTTTTTAGCTACTTTGCTCAGGACTGGCTCACCGTCCTCTATTCGGAGCGACTCATTGTCAGGAAATTCCCGATCAACGGTTTTGGCCATAGCCGTTAGTTCAAGCAATAGCTTGTTGATGAATTTGCCGGCATCAAGATCTAGTCCAGCTTGCTTGCAGTAGGTGGCTGCAGACTGTTCATACTCAGTCAAGGAAATCAGCTGCTCAGTGTAATCTGAATACCGATCACTGCCTCGTATACACAGGTCGGCGCTTTTCAGCTCGTGTACGATGTGCGAGAAGACGCAAACTTCAAAGTGCCGCCGGTCGACAAATTCTCTGGATGGGTGTTCTTTTGAGCACAGAGTTTTCCACCATTTCGCTGAAACCCAGTCTAAATCTAAGCTAGCGACATTGACGCGATCAACTTTACTTGTCCTGTGTTTAAGAATGAACTGAATTAGAGCCTCGGTGCCTTTGTCGGTAGATGTCGATGCCAGCTCGATATTGTCGAGAATCCGAAAGAGTACTGCCCGGTGGCCTTTGTGGAACTGCCAGAGGAAAGGTGCATAATTGTCGTCTGCAAAAGCAGCATGTTCCTCACAGCGCTCGATTGATTTCTCGGTATCGCTGCCCGCCGCGTTCTCCACGGCTTCAAGGCGCTTCAAGCCTTCCGTATCTCTCATGGCAACGAGGACATCGTGCAACTTATCAATAAGATAGTCTGTTTCCGATTGGTGCTTGGTTCTATATTCCTGCAGTGCCAGCTTGGCTTTGCTGTGAATACCTTGGATTCGCTTTACCAGGATGTCGCCCAGGTCGTCGCGTCGGCGAGACACCTGTATTTTGACCAGGGACATTGCCAGCGCGTAGCGCTTGTGCGGCTCCATTTCCTGCATACGCGCCGCGTCTAAGCTCTTAGCCTCAGCTGCGAAGTTGCGTAATTTGGCATCCGACAAATCCTTCAGCGCCTTGAGGTCCATGTACCAAGTTCTCACCCATTCCATCTGGGTGACCAACTGCCGCAAGTTGTTCACTGTGGGCTTGCCAGGATCTCTTTTGAGCATTTCCCAATCAGATTTCGATTTTGCCGGTGTGACCTTTAGCAGTGCATCGATTAAACTCCTGCCCTTGTCTCCAAGCTCCGCAAATATCTGTCTGTGAATATGGCGATTGACCTGAGTCCTTGCGTAATTGGCTGTCCTCAATATGGTGCTAAAGGCAGGCAGTTCAAATCGTAATCTAAGAAGCTCTTCGATACCGACGTTGATAATGTCTGCCGGATCCTCTTTTGTCAAAGCCGCTTCTTTGACCGCGTCGAGAAGTGCCTTTCTACCATCTTCATCAAATGCCTTTACTTGCACGTACTCTCGAATCAATGTCAGATGTCGCTGGCGAGTGCCTGATTCATCATAATCGGACAGTTCCGGTGTTTTTTGATATTTTAGAAACTTCGCCAGATGTGCTATCAATCGCTCTGGTACGTCACTAAGCAACACAAAATAGCCAAGCCGCTGAAACGCCTTGAGTAGCACGAGGAATGCAAGACGAGCATCCTTGCCTTTTACGGCGCCGAAGGCGAGTTCCAATTCGGCCTCATTGGGTGTGTAATGCCGCTCGAACTCGTTCTGCGTGAACGAGCTTTTCAATCTTGGATAGGCAGTTTCATGAATACTGGGCATTTGTTCTTCTGCGTTAGTCCGGATAAACATTTCCGACTTCAGCAAAGCACCACTTACCACGTGACTTCGCCAAGGCGCAATTGATCCGCCAATTTGGTTCCAGCAGCTGCGCAGCTTTCTTGGGTAAGCTGACTGGACCAATTTCCTTCCCGTCATCCGACTCCATCCAGACGGAGTCGCTTTCAATTCGCGTGATGGTCATATATTCCAAATCGACGTAGTCCTGCGTGTCTTGCGGGCATTTTTGAGCTTGCTCCCAAATGAGTCGATTGGCGTCTTCCGCACGCGGCAACACCTGCGCTGCCCTCGATGCACGCTCAGTACCCTCGTTGGCCTGCGCTTCTGTCACAAAACCTTTTTCGGAGAGCCACTTGCAGAATTGCGCCACCACGCTTGCAGTTAGCCCCATTTCATCGCCCGGCATCATAACTTTGCGAATCAGAAAATAACCGACAAACTCACCGACGTTCTCAACGATCTTGCCTGGCCCAAAGACCTGACAAAACTCCCGATGCTCATTGCCTTCAAGGTCGTAGTAGTGATCGAAGATTTTGTTCTCCTCCTTGGACAAGGATTGGTGCCCATAACCATTCATGCAATGCATGAACAACTCAATAGCCCCTTTCTTATCTGCCTTACTCACTCCCTTCGCAGTGGCGGCTTCCTTGAGAAACTTCTTCACAACTGCTTCGATAGTGGGGTCGGCTATTTTGGGCAGCTTCACGACTTTTACTGGCATGCTCCAACCTCGATGGCATATCTATCTGCGTACCGATTGAACTATACTTTGTTTGGTACTATAGTCGAGTATGACTGGACTTGCCTTTGAGGCTGTTAATTTCAAGAGGGTTCAATTGGTACAGACGGTAGCAATATATTGCCGCGTCTCCACAACGGACCAGTCTTGTGAGCGGCAAGAACGTGATTTACGGTCCTATGCCCGTAAGGCAGGCTGGAAGGTGGCTGGCGTTTGGAAAGAAACTGCATCCGGGGCCAATGAGAATCGAACCCAGCGCCAGGAAATCATGGCATTGGCGCAAGCTCGCAAGATCGATGCCGTTCTGATGACGGAACTTACCCGCTGGGGACGCAGCACCATCGATTTGATACGTACTATGCAGGATTTGCAGTCTTGGGATGTCTCTTTGATTGCACAATCCGGCTTGCAATTCGATCTCCGAACATCGCAAGGCAAACTCATCGCAAGCATTATGGCATCGCTTGCCGACTATGAAAGGGATTTGATCCGCGAGCGCGTCAGATCAGGAATTGCTGCAGCCAAGGCTAGGGGCAAGAAAATTGGAAGACAGCCTGGGCAGCGCGTCAAATCAGATCGCCTTGCTCCCAAGGTCTTAAAGCTCGTTGAGTCCGGACAGTCATATCGTCAAGTTGCCGCAAAATTGAAGATAAGTAAGACGACCGTTACTGAGATTATGAAACGATTCCGCACTGCAAAAACGGGGTAATCAAAATGGGCTCCAGACCACGCATGGCAACTCCCGATGAAGTGACCATAGGTCGCGAAGGCGACTCTGCCGTCATCAACTTCAATGATTCTGAAACTGGTGCCATCCACTTAAAAATTGGCGCGGCAATTGAATTCATGAGTGATTCAGAGATCCTCGAATTACATAATGATGTCGTTCGCTCTCAGTTAGAGTTAGCCGCGAACTGGCGGCCGACTGAAATTGCGGATGGACACCCGCAAATCAAATTCGATCGAACATTTGGCCAGTGGTCGACAGAAGGGCATGTTCTGCGTTGTGTCATTGGCTCAGGCCCAGACACGGATGAGCCTGCAATCGGAATTGATAAGCACCAGCTCTCCCTTCAGGAATTTGGTGCTCTGCTCAGCCACTATGAAGGTTGGGGCATGCGAATTCTTTTTGTTTCTGAAGATCAGCTCTGCAATCCGCCCACACCGGAAGTACGCAAAGCTCCAAAGCGTCTATCGAAGAAGGAGTTGGCGGAGATAGCGCGAGAAAACGGCGTCACATAGCCTGATTCACCCGCTTGTCAGGCGGCAAATGGCTGGATTTCGCACGAATCGTTGTCGTCCCCC
>JBBRMC010000291.1:0-5242 GCA_038231055.1 Leptolyngbyales cyanobacterium | reverse complement strand
TTTTAATAACTCTAATCTCCCAACAATACTCGAATAGCTCTTAAAGCTTGACTCCGCTTGCCATTCGACACCTTAGCAAACCAGTAGTGTGATTCCTCATTGCTCATCGATCGCACCCCTGCTGCAATATTGGCAATCCGATCGGGCTTCGATAGCGGCTGCAACGTCTGAAACAGGAGTGCTAAATTCACTCCCGATTCTTCATTTAACACATAGGGAGTTTGTCGAGACTGGCTCAAGGTCTTCGGATCATAGCCATTGGCTTTCAAGCACTCATAAACCGCCTGCCGTGCTTGCACTAACGCCTCCCCCTTTAGCCGCCCAATTCGCTTAGCAGCCGATCGCTTCTTCTCACCTGCTTTTTTATAGGCGCACTGATACAACTCCAAGGCGAAGTTGTTATTGTCAGTTGGCATTACGCGAAGCTGAAATTCCTGCATAGATTAGGGAAACAACACAACGAATGGGCATCGGACGATCGCCCTACAAACCTAATATGTTACTTGTGCTGTCAAGCTTAAGCGATCGACTGGGTTTCGGTTCAAGGCTTGAGCGATCGCTCCCACTTCCGTCCCATCGGGCTGCACCGGAGCGGCAAACGAGATCGTTAGCCTCAATGTGACGACCGCTTGCACATCTGCGCCACCTAGCAGCGCATTAATGGACGTGAGAAAACTCTGAAAGCCGCGCATGGGTCCCTGATACTCCAATCGCAAGAACTGCTCACCCGTTTGAATCGTCACCGTCTGGTCAATCTGAAGCGGAAATCTTGTCAGCAGCGGGATTGCGGTCGTCAGCTTACGGTAATCCATCACTTGATCCACCGCGATTTCTAGGGCTGAAATGGCTTTCACCTTATGATCCTGGACGCGATCGCTCAACCCACTAAAGGCGATATTGGGCGTACCTCCTAGATCGAATTGCTCCGGCTTAACAGCAAACAGCGTTGCACCATGGCTGACGATCGGAGTGCTGCCAGTGCCGCCGTCGCCATAAACCAGCACCTTTGCCGTCGTTTCCGCTTGCGCCGTTTCGCCATTGCCGTAGTCAACCACGATCCGAAATACGCTGGTCTGAGCGATCGCCCCTTCATACTCATCCGAAGGGCGATATGCCTGATTCAGCAGAGTTCCATCCTGATACAGGCTAACCGCTAACGCCCCTTGCGCCCGCCATCGAACTCGAACCGGCTTTGTAGATTCGGTGCTAGGCATGACTTGGGCATTCAGTTCGACTTCCCTCGGTTTAGGCGATTCTAGAATGCCGCGTCGATACAGCAGCAGACGATCGGAAAACTCGATCGTGTCGGGAAGTGCAGGTAGTCCGTCGTCAGTTTTGATAAAAACGCGATCGCCTTGCTTCAAATCCCACTGTCCCGACTGTAAGCCTTGGCGGATCGTGTCCCGCAACTTCGACACCTCAGCATCCAGCAGAATATTTAGTCCCAAATCCTTAGCAAACGCTTCCCGCAGTGCTTTCGTCGTCCAATGATCTAGCCCAGAAGCCCAGACCTTTTGCAACACATAGGCAGGGGCGTAGGGCAACGCCTCGTCCGATCGCACCTTTTGACAGTCCTTTAAAGCTTTGAGAATCACATCCTGCTGGTTGTTCTTACCTCTCACATCGCTAGAATCTTCAGCCGGTAAGGGATAGTGCATTAATCCCTTCGCCGCCTTGACGGGATCATTGGATGGATAAAACAAATGGCGATAGGCGTTAGTGAGTGCCACCCTGACGTTGAGATCCATCTCACCTTTTTTCTGCTTCAGTTGCTTCTGCTGGCTGTCCGATAAGTCTTCTAGCCGATTGGGAGACTTGAGAATGTTGTCGATCGCTCGATACTCTCTTGCCAGGTTGATCGCTCGTTCCAATTCCTGTCGATTCGCCACCAAAAACAGCAGCCGATTGCGGAAGGTGCGAAACTTGCCAGACTCTCCAGTGTTGTTAAACAAGCGCTCCACCACTCCAGGCGGACCATCGGTTGAACTCTTGACCGTATCTTCGTCAAAGTCAATCAAGCAGAGCGCAATTGGGTCAGCCACATCATCGATATCAGCAGGGCTATCGGGAGATGAAATGCGCTTAAAGAATCGGTCAGCAAAAATCTCATCGCGGCGCGATCGCAGGTCGTCTTTTGCCTCACTCCGCCCAATCTGTTCTTTCTCTTCTGAAATGATCTTGTTGATCGACGGCTCTTCTTTAAAGCGGGCGATCGAGGTGATGGGGTCGTTATCTAAATACCACGCCACGCTGTTCAATCGCTCTAGGGCAGTCTCGACAAAGCCAGTCTCTAGTCCGGGGGTCAATAGGGATAAGTTCAATTCTGCGCGGCGAATCCCAGCCGTAATCCCTTGGTTGATTGAATGCAGAAAAATGGTTCGCCCCACCCAGCTTGAGAATGGCGGCTTTCCGGCTGCTAACCATTCATGATCCTGCAATTGGGCATGAGCCTCCCGACCATCCGGGTTATAGATATCGGCTTGAATGGGCAACCGCATTAGGGGGCGCTCTAAGCGGGAAGTCAAATCGCTGGTGACTTCCCCATCTAGTCCGATCGGCAAATGATGAGGATGGATGAGTGGCATCCAGTGGTTGATCGAGGCAGGCTTCTCGCGCCACAAATAGCGCACAACTCTGGCAAACAGCCGCAATGCGCCTCTCGTTCGTTGAAAGTTGGGAATGGAGGCAATTTTCTTGGTTAGGAGTGTAAATAGCTCTGGATGGAACGGGTAGCTCGATTGCAATGTTTGGGCGTAACGTGCCTCCTTACAGCCCTCTGGGAGCGCCGTGCGGCTAGCTTTATAAGCGTTGAGATAGTCTCTAGCGGCAGTTTCTGCGGCTTTCTCGTTGACGCTGCCAAAGAGACGTTGCTTGACAATGTTATAGATCTCAACGTCTGTACTGGGACTTAATACCCGCTCCTGACGAGCAGCAGCTTGAATTGCTTCTCGAATGTCCGTCGTCTCTTCTCCAAAGGTGTCTGAAGACGATGCCAGCGTGTAGACAAAGACTAGGTGGTTACAGGAGGCGGCTAGATCCATCAACGAGAACAGAAAGGCAACAACCTGTTCTGCTAAATCACTATTCCCGACGGTTGTGGCTTTAGCGACTCTTAGATGTTGGGCAATTTCATCTAAAATAATCAAGGTCGGTTGCCCATTCGTCAATCGCTCTAATACGACCGTGCCGGGACTCACCTTCTGTTCATCTGACCCACGCAGCAAGCTGTAACCATGCACGCCGCCGATCTGATAAGCAATCTCACCCCACAGGGTGTAGGTGCGAATTCCAGTTTCGGGGTGATATACGCCGTTAACAGGATCGAGATCTGGACAGGCGACCGCCGCCACTTGAATCGGATGATCTGGAATCAAGCTCAGGTCGGCAAATCGTTCTAAGCCTTCAATCTGCCGCCCATTTCGAGCAATGTGCCAAAGGGCAATCTCATCGTGCGTTTTGCCGCCACCGAAACTTGTCTCTAGCCGAATGATTGGAGATCCTACAGTCGCGCCTGCCAATCGCCCAAACACTTCAGAAATCAGCGTCTTCAAGCCATCCGTCGGAAACGTATTCGCGAAGAAGATACGAGAGTCTTGGTAAACTTGCGGCGCTGCCCCTTCCACGACCAGACGCAGTTTGGCTGCGAACAAATCAAGCGAAAGTTCTCCGGCTAAGATCTCGTCTCTGGGAATACAAGTATCAAAAATCGATTGCAGCACGACAAATCTTACTCCCTCATAGCCTCTGGCGGCGATTGCTCTTTTGCTGGTTCTAACACGTTCTCATCGCCTTCCGCACCCTTGCATGGAGTTGAGACGTTTCTACTTCAGGCTTCCTATCCCTGCGCAGGAATGGAAATTCATACCAATCAGCCCAACGAGCAGCTTTAAAAAAACTGAATACACCATCCAGATCTAGGCGAGCTGCACAGGAAGCACCTCCGGCAACACCTCGTCAGAATCCGTCTTCGAGCAGTGTTCATCAGTTTACCTCCCGTCAAACTTGAATCGGGTATCCAGCTTTCATCCAAACACCAATTCCACAGGCTAATGAATCACGTCTGAAAGGACAGCCTTCAATAGCCGTTGAGCTGGCATCGACGATCGCTGTCCAGAGCAGTAGAGCAAGGATTTCCGAGCTTGGGACTGGGAACTCTGACGATCATTCGACATTTTTGTTAACTACCCTACCATATAGTAATATATTGAATGTAGTTTAGAATGGATTAAGACCTGTCTAAAAGCAATTTTCTGTCCTATGTCTTTACCTCCTTCTGCCTTAACTCAAGTGGCTGATTACTTCAAAGTGCTGTCCGAACTCAGCCGCTTGCAGGTGTTATGTTCTTTGAAGACAGGCTCGAAGAATGTTACCGAAATTATGGAAGCCACTGGCTTAGGGCAAGCGAATGTCTCCAAGCACCTGAAGATCCTCGCGCAGGCAGGCGTTGTCTCCCGCACGCCTCAAGGAGTCAGTGTGTATTACGAGATTGTGGAACCATTCATCTTTGAGTTGTGTGAACTGGTGGGCGATCGCCTTTCGATTCGCTTGGCAACACAATCCCAGCAGCTTAAGCAACTGGAAGGATTGCGGCGGACTGAACCAGTGGGTGCAGGCAGTAGAAATGCTAAAGGCAAAGCGAAAAAATAAAGTGGTTCACCTGAAAACGCTTTGACGCGCAATCTTCGTTGAAGAAGTATTTGGGGTTCATATGTGATCGCCACAATCGTTGGGTTGACGCTGCGATCGTTTCCCATGCTACCGCCTGAGTCCATCCTCCCTTTAGCCTGTTCACGTCTCCAGGATCACTTTTGGTTCATCTAGTACCGCTGCAAATTGGCTGGTACGGTCTACTCATTGCCTCTGCTGTTCTACTTGAAACCAACTTATCCCAAGCATTCGCTAAACGTCGGGGTATACAGCCGGAGATCCTCTCTGAACTTGTCATCTGGCTTGTGATTGCTTTCTTTTTCGTACCAATAGCGAATTGCCCAAAGGTAGGTAACTCATGGGCAGGTGAGTATCTTAAGCGATCGGGCGATGGCAGTAGCGGTTAAATCATGATCCGGTTGAGGGCAACGAGGACTTTGTGAGAACCGTCGGGGGCAGGTTGGGGTTTGCTCCATTCATAAACTTTGGCGTAGCCGCGCAGGTATTGATCGCGGATGTACGTTTCGACGTTGGCGGGGGTGCCGATGACGACGATCGTCAGAAGCCGCGGATCGGGATTGATTTGAATGGGAGA
>JBBRMC010000290.1:0-5266 GCA_038231055.1 Leptolyngbyales cyanobacterium | reverse complement strand
TCTTCTTTACACTCGCGCAGTGACTTTCCAGAGCGATAGTAGGCGTGGGCGTAGTGGGAAGCAAAGATGGTATGCACTAACAGCCACGAACCGACGATCGTCACGATCGAGAGCGTCAAGTGCAACAGCAATAGTCGATTCTCTAGCCCTTTGTCATGCAGGATAAATCCGATCGCAAACAAACTTGAACAAGCGGCTGCCGTCACTAAAGCCAAAATGACTATACGCCCAGCATCTTGTTGTTGAGCGTGACGACGCATTGAGTCTGATGTGGCATTCACCATTAGCGCCCAAGTCAAACTGAGAAAACAAATCATGCCCGTATCCCAGATGCAGAGTAGGCGAGTTGCCCAATGAAACCCGGATGGCAGTAAGGCTGCAACGAGTCCGGCTAAACCAACAGATAGGAGTAGCCGCGGGCGAACACTCCACCTTTGAGCTAATTTAGGTTTTGAGATTGAACTCACTGCATAAACGTCGCGAAGGATGTTTGTCAGTATAAGCCTGAATTGATCGCGAAGGACAGTAGGCTCTCATCAGGAAATACACGCTTGATCCCGTCCTAGTTTTTTCGCCGCATAGAGTGCTTCGTCTGCTTGGGCGATCAGGCACCCTGGAGTCTGATCGCGAGTCGGAATCATGCTAGAAATGCCCAAACTCAACGTCACGAAACGACCAACTGGAGATGCCGCGTGGGGCTGCCGCAACTGCTTGACCGCCCCTCGAATCATCTCAGCCACTGCTGCTGCTCCCTCTGCATTTGTGTTTGGCAGAATAATCGCAAATTCTTCGCCACCATAGCGAGTTGCTAAATCAGCAGGGCGACGCACCGATCGCGCGATCGCGTTGGCAATTTTTTGTAAACAGTGATCTCCCCCCTGATGCCCGTAGTAATCGTTGTAGCATTTGAAATAATCTACATCACAGAGAATGAGCGATAGTGGCTGATGATCTCGTGCTAATCGCCGCCATTCTTGTGAGAGATGTTCATCAAAGCGGCGGCGATTGGCGATTTGGGTCAACTCATCTAACGTCGCCAATCGTCCCAACTCTGCGTTGGCTTGTCTAAGTGCTAGCTGAACGGCGTTTGCAACTCCCTCGGCTCGTTTGCGCTCTGCGAGTTCTTGCTGCAATGCTAGGGTGCGTTCGTTCACCTGTTGTTCGAGTAGGCGATTGTAGTTTGCTAGCAACTGCTCATTTTGTTTGCGATCGCTGATATCGATCGTTACCCCATCCCAAATGCTGTCGCCATTAGACTGACGATGAGATTCCGCAATCATCTGAATCCATTTAAGGCGACCAGAGGGGGTAATAATTCGATACTCTAGGGCGAGCAGTTGGGGATGATCGATCGCCTGGACGATCGCGGTTTTCACGCTCTCTAGATCCTCTGGATGCAGCAGTGACCACACTCCTTGAGAATCGCCGATCATGGTTTCTGCCTCTAGCTCGTAAAGATCTTGGCAGTGAGGGCTGACAAACGTAAACTGGTCAGTGCTGTCGGTATGCAAGACGTAGCGATAGACCATTCCGGGCACATTCTTCGCAATCTTGTGATATTTGGCTTCACTTTCTCGAAGGGCGATCTCGGCTTGTTGACGATCGCGCTTAGTTTGCAGCCTTGCAATTATCAGCGTGAAAGCACACACCACAATTAGCCAAATTAAGACGTAACAAAGAAAAATACTACCTAAAACGCGAATTAGCACAATAGACACCTGTGGCTTCACCAGCACGCTGACTCAAAGCCAGGGATGATGTGAACGATTTGAGCGTGAATACGATGTATAAACTTTAACAAGATGATAGATGACACCTCAGAGATCGTCGGTTTCTGTTTAAGAATGTTCAAGATCAGAACGGCTCGATCGCCTGCTCTAGAACCTAGAACCTTTGTTTACGAAAGGTTAACGTTCGCTTACCCGTCTATTAAAGACAAACCTGATAGTCTGTTCACAGATATGGTCAAGATGGCTGGATCTCCCTGTTTCAATCTATTGTCTTGAGTTCCTCTGCATGACCCAAACCGTCACACCTACCCCAAAACTATCCACTTTGCGCCCCTGCTATTGTGGCTATCTGCATTCAGACAGTCCAGATCAAAAAGTGCAGAGGGTCACCCTTGCACTCGTTCTGTTAAGCAGCCTTTTTGCGACTGAGTTAGTCATTGGAGCGTTGAGCCATAGTCTCTCGCTACTTGCTGACGCGGGGCATTTGTGCGTAGACATTGCGGCGATGGGACTGACGCTGATCGCGGCTTGGATGGCGCAACGTCCTGCTACAAGTCGATCGACCTTTGGGCATCAGCGAGCCGAAATTCTTGTGGCGTTACTCAACGGGTTGAGCCTATTAGCGATCGCTGCGTTTGTGATTTGGGAAAGCGTCGATCGCTTCCACACGCCGCAGACGGTTCTAGGATTGCCGATGCTAATGGGCGCAACGGCTGGGTTAGGAGTCAATAGCCTTAATTTGAGATTGTTGCACCAGCGCAGTCAAACTGATTTGAATTTAAGGGCTGCCTTTTTGCACGTCATGGCAGACGCAGCTAGCTCGATCGGAATGATTGCCGCAAGTCTCACCATCTATTTTTGGCATTGGATGTGGATGGATGCCACCGCGAGTCTGTTAGTAGCAGGCTTGACGATTGTCAGCGCTCTACCCCTGATTAAAGAAAGTTTAGAAGTTCTGCTGGAATATGTACCTCGATCGATTGATCCAGCAGAAGTTGAGCTATCACTGCTGACTTTCGAGCCAATCGTTCAGGTCAAAAACCTGCGAATTTGGAGCATCACTTCTGGTCATATCGCAATTAATGCTCACTTGTATGTTTTGGCATCGCTAGATAATCAAAATCGGGATTATCTTTTAGAACAAGTCAGAATTCATTTATCTCAGACGTTTTTAATTCAAGAGATAACGCTTCAGATCGTCACTGAACAATTACTTGAAAAACCCAGAATACACCCGTTCTTCAACCAAAGCTTAACCTCTCATGTATTGGGGACAACACGTAATTTATCAAACTAGATACTAATCTGAGTGAGAGATTTCTGAACCTCTAGCCATTTATTCAAGTTACCTATGCGTCTTCATTCTTTAAGCGCTCTACTTGGGATAGCAACGGTTGCGATCGTCGCGGTGACTCCCGTTCAGGCTGCCCCTTCAACGTATCAAATCGGCTCAGGCACAACTAGCCTTCAGTTAGATCGGGCAACTCTCGATACCCTCGCATCCTTGGGATTGAAATTTGATAGCATCTTTGACACCGTTCCCGCAGCAACGGGGTTTGGACTCGGGTTTGCGATCAAGCCCAATACTGATTTTACGTTCAGCTACGATGCGACGACTCAGGGGTTTGCGCCCATAAGCGGCACGATCGAGCATTCTGGTGGCATTAAATTTGCGGTGGATGACACGAAACTCAGCTATCCGTCATCGTTAGAGATTGGAGATTTCTCGATCGGCTTCGATCAAGGTTTCTTTCTCAGAGATACGCTGACTACAGGCTTGCGGTTGTTTGATTTGATTTCCACAGGCAATCCCACGCTGGCAGAAGGTATTCTCACCGTTCCTGGGTTTGATGTCAAAGTTGCTCAGCAGTTTAACGATTCTCTTAGCGCTGCCACGATCGCTGGAACCGACCTCGGTTTAACAGGTGTCAAGGTAGGAACCGCGAAGCTCGTTGCCAAAAAGGTTCCTGAACCGGGTGTCATGTTTGGGCTACTTGCAGTAACCGGAACCTTGCTTGCTGCAAGAGGGCGACGGCTCAACAAAACTCTCAGACTGACCCCCCAGACCGATCGTTCTTCAACTTAAGGTAAGCCATGATGATCCTCAATTTTTCTCAACCTTTGCGTTGGTGCATCTATTTTCTGGTCGGCTTTTGCGGAGCTTTGATGCTGGCGATCGCCTCGTTTTCTGCCCCTCAAATCGCCCCTGTGCAAAGCGCCCCGGTGGTGAATGAGTTGCAGATGCAACCACCGATTAACGAGTTTGCCTTAGAAACTGCCGCTTCTCATCGGGCACCCAACTACTATCAATAGCTCGATCGGGCTATCTCTGATTAGACTTTTTACCTCAATACAACCCTTGAAATTGTCGAACTTTGCTCTGAGTGAAGTTCACAGCTTTTTGTGCTTATCTATCAACCCGAAGCTCACCGCTAAAGGACTCTGCAATGATGAACGTTCTTCAAACCATGACTCGGCATCTGTCTATTTTTATGGCGTGCCTCTTCTGCATTATTTCCTTAAATCTGGTTCCTTTTAACACACCCTCTGCCTTGGCTGCTCAAAAGGGCAACGGGGTCAACGTCATTTTGATGATTGGGGACGGCATGGGCTGGAATATGGCTCGTGCAGCGGCTGTGGCAAATGGTGCACCCTTCTATAAAGCTGGAAAAGGACGGGGCTTGAACTTCCAGAAGTTGACGGGCTACACCTATGCCACGACTTATGGAACGACGATCGCTGGTTCAACAGGCAACAGCGCCTTAGATGCCACCGCATCAAACTGCAAATCGACGACCAATCCGACAGGCACCGACTGTGGAGTTACGGGCGTGGCTCCTATTCGGGCTAACTTTCAATTCAATCCTGCACTCAACCCTGGTACACCAACCCGCGACTTGACGGCAACAGCCGCTCAACCTTGCCGCTTAGGAAGTTCTGCATCTGGCGGCAACATTGTGGGATATGAGCCTGTTAAAGGAGGACCGAACCCTTGGACACCTTTAAATCCTGCGTCTCCAGGTAGTGCTGACCCAGAATATATTAAGTGCAGCTATCCCGACTCGGCAAATACGGCATCGACCCTTTACACCGGAGTCAAGAGTTACAACAACGCAATGGCAGTAGACATCTACGAGCGGACTACGGTGAAAACCATTCTGCAAGATGCTAAAGCATTGGGCAAATCGACGGGATTAGTTACCTCAGTGCCGATCACTCACGCGACTCCGGGGGCAGCGGCATCAAGCGTTAATCGTCGCAGCAAATACGACAATGATTCTCCGGCGCTGGACAACATTTTGCAAGAGGCGATTCGAGAAGACCAAGGCTATTTGCCTACAGTATTGATCGGGGGCGGACATCCTCTAGACTTTGAGAATAAGACCGAGAACAGCACCATCGTTCCTAAAGACATCCCTGATCCAAAAGATCCTACCAAGAAACTGGTTGCATCCTTTACTTATATCAAGCAGTCTACGTATGAAGAGCTAAGAGCGAAGCCCAAAACTAACCGCTATGGCTACAGGTTTTTAGAG
>JBBRMC010000289.1:0-5277 GCA_038231055.1 Leptolyngbyales cyanobacterium | reverse complement strand
GTGAACAGTTAGCCAACATTGCGGCGAAATCATAGCACCCTGCGAGTCGATCGTTTCTTCTTAGACTTTATGCTGGCTGCGAGTCGAGCTAGTATATTTTCGATCCCTTTTCGCCCTTGCGTCAGATGAATCAGGTCATTCGACATGACAAAGAAAAAATTTGCAGCTAAAAGCATTGCTTCGATTTCAAAAGTTGCCTGATCCACTTCCGTGTTAGGGTCTATCTCTCCCAACTCCTGCGCCTCAAGCAGACATTGCTTCAATAATAATAGCCACCTGCCGATCACCTCAAAGACGCGATCGCGGGCAAGACCAGGGCGCGTGTCAAGTTCCGCAGCAACCGTAGCAAAAAAACACCCACCCGGAAAAACTCTGCGTTCAAGATGGGAAAGGTAGGAATTAGCCGCTACCCTGAGCCGCTCCGTTCCCCCATTCGCCGTCATCGCAGGTTGAAACACTTCATGATCAAAAATCACTGCCGCCGTTTCAATCATCGCCAACTCTAATTCTTCTTTGTCTTTGAAGTGAGCGTAGAGACCGCTCTTGCTCATGCCCACCTCAGCCGCCAAATCTCCTAACGACAAGCCACTCAGCCCCTTGATGGTGACCAACTTCGTCGCAGTCAGCAGAATGGTCTCGCGACTACTCTGCCCTTTCGATTTGCGAGGGTCTTTTCCTTCCAAGCTGGTTTTTGATAACGAAACATTGCTCATGACTTGACAATAGCACGAACGGTCGTGATAATCGAGGTAGATAAAAAAACGACCGTTCGTTTTTGTAGGCTGGATTAAGTTCATGAACAACCAAAATTTGTTCGCTGCTTAACCTGAGCCAAGAAGGATAAGGCTCAGCGAAGACTGATCATTGAAGCGAACAATTTGAACCAACAAAGGAGGATAAAAAATGGTTGCAACGAAAGACGTTATTGAGCACCACTTGAAGTGTTTTGGCGACGGTGATCTCAAAGGCATCCTGTCTGACTATACGCCGAGTGCCGTCCTGTTTACGCCAGAGGGAGCGCTCAGGGGTATTGACGCAATTCGACCGTTATTCCAAGCGATGATCGCGGAGTTTGGCAAACCTGGATCTGCATTCAGCATGAAGCAACAGTTTGTCGAAGGCGAACATGCTTATATTGTGTGGACGGCGGAGACTGCTGATAACGTGTATGAGTTTGCCACGGACACTTTTGTCGTGCGGGATGGCAAGATCCTGGCTCAGTCATTCGCCAGCAAGATCATACCCAAGCATTGAAAATGCACCTTCAATTCACTAACAATAAGGAGAACTGTAATGTCCGCATATCTAATCGCAGACATCAAAGTTACCAATGATGCATGGCTTCCAGCTTATGTGGCGAATGTTCACGATATTGTCCAGAACCATGGCGGGAAATACCTTTCCCGTAGTGGCAATATTACGACCGTTGAAGGCAAGCAGCCAGAAACAACAGTGATTGCTTTGATTGAATTTCCTTCTATAGAGACAGCGCAAGAGTTTGCCAACGATCCAGCTTACGCAGAATACCGTCAAGCTCGTCAGGCGGGTAGTGTTAGCAGCCTCCGTGTCATTGATGATACTGATATCGCAGGAACGATACCTTATTTACCAAAAGGATAACATCGTCGATTGTCCTATTTGGTTCAAAACAGTTAATTCAACGGACACCAGTCCACAACCTAAAGGAGACAACCATGAACGACACTCATCGCCTCAAGTATCTACAGATCGCGCTGGTATTGGTTGGTGTAACATTCATCGTCGGACTTTCTCTGATGACGATCGTCTTACACTCCAGCGGATGGACGTGGTACACGGGTTATTCAGACTACCTCATCATGATCCTCGGAGTTTACGCGACACTCGGCGTTTTCCTAATCAGGGCGGCGCGGAACCCCCTTGAGCATCTTAGTCTAATCTGGTTCACGGTCTGGTCAAGCGTTGTGCATAGTGGAATTATGGCGGTTCAGTCATTTGTGAATCCCCAGAATCATGCGCATCTCTTGGGGGATGTGCCCGCGCTCCTCATCGTAGCCGTTGTCCTA
The DNA here is from genome assembly GCA_038231055.1 of Leptolyngbyales cyanobacterium. Lineage (GTDB taxonomy): Bacteria > Cyanobacteriota > Cyanobacteriia > Leptolyngbyales > Leptolyngbyaceae > Phormidesmis_A. Next base: position 3,232 of record JBBRMC010000289.1, on the reverse strand, counting down.
GCCGTTCTCACGCCTCAAGACAAGAAATCTAGCCTTCAGCACCGCACAATCTAACCCATCATTCAAAAGTGAATGGCTGCTGATATGAATGCCAGTGAACAAATCTTGCATACATGATGGAATCCTAGCTTGGCTTCGGCTTGGCTAGGTCTATTTTTAAACGAGAAATCTCCGTTGGCAGCTCCATCTCAAAACAGGTGAGTAAAATGTATAACAACGCCCATGCACACCGACCGTCGAAAGTGGATCGGTATGAGACAGAGATTATCTGCGGCGGGTGATGGGCAACGTTAACTATCGCAAAATTCTTCTCTATGTGGTGCAGACAGGTTTAATGACGCAGCGATCGAACCCTTAAAACAATCGTTAGCCCAACGTCTCAATCTCCTTCTCAACGCGCTGCTGGCTTACCGTATCTCCTCTCTGTTTAAAGATCTCAGCCGCCTTTTGTAAGTCTACTAACGCCGCTTTTTTGTTGCCTAATGCAGCGTGGGCAAGTCCTCGATTTTCGTAGATATCTGAGGATTCGGGGTCAAGTTTTAACAGTTGATCGCAGTCTTCGATCGCTTTTTTATCACCTATATTCGCTCGACTATGACAGACATTGTTGATCGCAGTGTCAACCGCAACCGTCAATTTGGTGGAGATTTGAATCGCTTTATCACAATCGGCGAGTGCCGACTTAAAGTTACTGACACGAATATGAGAATAACACCGGGCAGCGTAACCTGTGGCGCTCTCAGGCTCAAGTCGAATTGATTGAGTGGCATCAGCGATCGCACTTTGATAGTCGCCCTGCACGGTGCGAATCTTTGAGCGTCTTGCATAAAAATCAGAATCGTCTGGCTTTAGTTGAATAGCTTGGTCGAGGTCTTGACGCGCTCCGGCATAATCCAAGAGTCGCTCTCTAGCCAGTGATCGCTGCGAAAGAGCATCGGTGTCTTTAGGTGCAAGTTGTAGAACTTTCGTGTAGTCGTCGATCGCGCCTGCAACGTCTTCGTAGAGACGCGCCTCTGCTCTTTTAGAGTAAGCGTCAGCGTTATTGGGGTCTAGTCTAATTGCGCGGGTGAAGTTGGCGATGGCTCCATCCACTTTTTCCTCATCTAGTTTCTGTTGCCCTAATTCAATCAGTTCGCTTGCTGTTAAAGCAACGGTGCGAGTCGTCGCCAATGCCATAAATCCTTCTGACTGAATTTTTTCAGGAGTCACCGAACTGGCACCGCTAATGCTGCGAATGCTGCTCAGAGGCGTTGTGATAGCGTCGAGTTCAGGGCTGCGTTTGCCTCCAGAGCGAGGGGTGATTCCGAAGAAGGGGACGATCGAGTTGTTGATCAACGACATCATCGCTCCGCCATTGACGTAAAAATAGCCCAAGTTGGCATTTGAGAAGGGCGCGATCGCGGCTTTAAAGTTCGCAGACTGAGACAGCGATCGAGACGGTTTGGGACTAAATTCTGTAATCGCTCCGCCACCGCCCAAGATTAGAACTGTATCGTCATCAATCCAGCCGTGAGACAACACGCTCAGAGGTTTGCGGTTCACAGTTGCATCCCAGGTAGTCACGGTTTGCCCCTGGAGTTTGCGAGTGTTGACGACATCTTTGCCGATGCGAGTGCGCGCCACCTGATCGAGTTTTTTGAAGGCGGCTTCGGCGGCAGGACGATCGCCCGTTTGAATCATCAAGCCAAACCCTAAATCGAGATTGGGAACCGCGCTAGGAAGAAAGCCCTGACGAGTCGGATACATAAACGTCGCAATCTCACCGTTCATCCAGGGAAAGAGGTCTCGATCGTCGATGCCGACTAGATTTTGGCTAAATTGACGAAACTGATCTAATCCTTTTTTAGTAGTAGGGTCGGCGGCTAACCCAGTGGTTAAGGCTTGCCAAAACATGGCTAAGTTTTGACCATTAGACGCGACATAACTTACCTCTGGAAGCCTTGCTAATAGTTGATTTCGCGTCGTCATTGAGGTCAGCAATGTTGGAGGCAATGGCTTCTTAAAGTGAACTCCAATTTGGGTGTGAAGTCCGTCAGGTTGAACCCACACAGAACCATCCATCACGTCATAATAGCGACCCAAAACATCTAGCTTTTTAGGGTCAAATTTAGGAGGAGCGGGAAACCCAGGAGGCAGCGCATTCATTTGAGCTTGATTGAATGCAGTCGCAGCCATCAGAATTTGAGTGTAATCTCCATATCCGGTGAGCAAGATTTGCTTTGCCGTTCCTTCAGATGATTGCCGAATCGTGCGCTGAAACAACGGATTTGCGGCAAGTTTACCGTCTGCTTGAGCATCGATTAGTTGTTGGATAGGCTGAATCGTAAACGCTGTCACGACATAGCCAGGAAGAACCGCGATCGCCAATCCTTTAGGCGCAAAGGGTAAGCTTTTCTCGTCTGGAGAAGGCAAGGCAGGAAGGGGAACTGCTAAAAGATCAGGGGTCGTGGCAAAAGATTTGCTGACATCCTGCAACCGAACTCGGGCTTGAGGACAAGGTTTTTCCTCAGCACCTTCACCGCAGGGGGCAACCGTGGGCTTTGGAGGCAGCCATTCTAGAATCGTGATGCCTCGATATTGATGCTCGATCGCCACATCTTTACGGGCTGCTTTCAATCGCTCTAAAAACTTTGGAATCAGCGTCGTGTCTTTGACGGACGCAATAGTGAGCGCTCGATCGGAACTCGATTTGAGAGGGAGAAACGCGATCGCGATCTCATTTCCTAGCCAGGGCTGAATGTCGGTATGAAAGTTAATTCCTGCCTGAATGGGGTAGAAGCCACCCGGAAAGGACATATCTGCGGGAAATAACCCAAAGCGGCTGAGTCCTTGCCAGATTTTCTCGTCGGTATTGATCAGCAGCACTCCGGTTGTATCAGTTGGTAGCAAATCTGCCACAGAAGATGGTGGAGTGGTTTGAGCGATCGCAGAACCGGGAGCAATGAGCAGAGCAGACAGAGCAGGCAGCAAAAATCGACGTAGCAGCATGGATATAGAAATGAATGGGAATCGTGAAAGCATCTCCGTATCGAGGAGCATCAAATGCAACCTATGCGGAGGCTACGATCAGAGTGCCATTCTTTTCAAGAAGAACACCAAGTCTTAACGTTTATCAAATAGTTTCTTGTCGCCGCCACCAGGCTCGAACCAGCCGAATCTCGTCATAGCCATACACATCTCCGAGAAAATCGCGGATTTGAGTCAGAGAATTGTCTCCCACCGCTTCCATCGC
>JBBRMC010000288.1:0-5285 GCA_038231055.1 Leptolyngbyales cyanobacterium | reverse complement strand
GCTTTATCGCTGGCACGGCTGGCTTTATTCTCAATCAACTCGGTTTAAACGTTACGGTCGAGCAAATCTATCTATATGTGAACGGGCAAATCGTCGAAGTGGCTCCCTATTGTGCAGGACTCAAGATGCTGTTCACCAGTCTCTACGTCGCTTTGATGCTGCTTTATTGGACAGATTTGCTGCGATCGCGCATTGTTTCCATCCTATTCCTGGCTAGCACCGTCGTCATTAGCATCACCGCTAACATTCTTCGCAACACACTGCTCACCTACTTTCATGGAACTGGGCAAGAGCAGGCGTTTGACTGGCTGCACGAAGGGTGGGGAGGAGATGTCTATTCTGCTCTAATGTTGGGTTTGCTTGTCGCTCTTGTCGGGGCAATTGACAAACATTTTTCTCCTGCTGACTAGTGGTCTGTCAAGGTTAAAATGAGGGATAAATTTTCTTAAAAGCTGTCTCCAGGTAAGAGTTGTGAACTCTAGTTACCCCCTCAAAATAAGATTGACAGACCACTAGGTTGAACCTCTGTTCTATACTTTCTGCGATGATGATCTCTCTCCGCAAGTCTCTGCATCTCCAATGGTCTAAAGTCGTGCTGCTCTTGCTGCTGATGATTCTCGTCGCGATCGGAGCCGTCCCTGGCTATCTATCAGGCAAGTGGCGTTGGTCAGAGCCTCCCAAAGTGGCAACTCTGTCCCAACTGATCAAGCTGCGTCAAGTCGGGCTGAAGCTCCCAGGGTGGCAGGTGGTCGATCGCAAAACGCCGCAGGTTGGAGAGCACAAATGGTTAATGCAAACCATCACCAACGCCGATAAAGAGCAAGCGATCGTGCTGTTGTTTCCGCAAAAGGGCGATCGAGAACAGCCCGAAGTGGAATGGAGCGATGTCAACGGCTTTCAGAACTGGGAGACAGACTCCGATCGCTTCGTTGATTTCACCGTCACAAATCCTTCAGCAAACGTGACGGCTCAATTCTTTCGGGGTTTGACTAAACGACAACGAGGCAATTCCCAGGAGACAAGGAGACAAACCTATGCCGTTTTGCAATGGTATGCCTGGTCAACAGGCGGACATCCTGCACCAAGCCAATGGTTCTTTGCTGATCGGGCTGCTCAGTGGCAAAATCGCCGTATTCCTTGGGTGGCGGTCAGCATTTTAGTGCCGATCGAGCCGCTTGACACGATCGACCAGCACTGGTCAGAGGTCGAATCGCTTGCTCAAACTGTTCAGTCCACGCTGATGTCAAGTGTTTTACGTTCTTAATGGCAACTTAAAGCATCCGTCTAAGGTCAGAGAGATACAATAGCGACAGCTTAGAGGATGCTGAAACGTGCCAACTATGACTTCGATCGTCCTGAATCGTCAGATCACAGCGTTATCTCTGGCGAGTGTCTACACGGCTACATCTGCGTTGCCGTTTGCAATTTTGCTTTGGGCGATCGGGGTTCAGTCTCCTCAAATTGCCCTGAGTCAAACACTGCCCCCTCCGACTCAACCATCAGCACCGACTGCTCTCGAATTAATCGAGCAAGCCCGAAAACGGCTACGCGATCGTGGAGAACTGACTAACCAAGTCACACCGACTTCTAACCCTGCGATCGTGCAGCCGGCTCCGGTTGCCCCTCCTGCCCCAAGTTCGTTTAATTTGTATCGACTGGGAGCCGGAGATGCCGTTGGAGTGGTGGTTCAGAGATTTCCAGATCTGAATTTTCAGGCGGTGATTGATCAAGATGGGAATATCACCACCCCTCTGCTGGGTAAAGTCGCACTTCAAGGACTGACGATCGACCAAGCTCAAGAAAAAGTTCGGCAGGGCGTGAACCGATTTGTGATTGACCCGATCGTCCTGTTAGCATTGACGAATCAGCGTCCGGTGTTAGTGACACTTACGGGAGAAATCTCTCGTCCAGGAGTTTACCCACTTCAAGCACCGAGCCGAATTTCGTCAGCACTTCTCAGCGCAGGCGGAGCAACCCAAATGGCAGACCTGCGATCGGTGATTGTACGCCGCACCTTGAGCGATGGCTCGATCTTAGAAGAAAAGCTAAATCTGATTGCTCCCCTCAAAAACGGCACGGCTCTCCCTGATTTGCGTTTGCAAGATGGCGATGTGGTGGTGGTGTCTAGACTAGAGCCGGGAGCCGATAAAGATTACGATCGGGGGTTAGTAGCCCGATCAACGTTGGTAAAGCCCCAGATCTCAGTGCGAGTCTTGAGCTATGCCAGAGGCGGATTAGGCAACGTCGTTCTCCCCAGTGGCAGCACCTTTTTGGATGCGCTGACTGCCGCCGCCGTTAGCCCTGATGCATCAGATCTGCGAAGAATTGCTCTGATTCGATTTGACCCCGTTCAGCAAAAAGCCGTCTCACGAGAAATCGATGGCAAAAAAGTCATCATGGGCGACCTGGCTCAAAACCTGGCACTCGAAGATAATGATGTGATCGTCATTGGTCGTAACTTAGTGGGAAGAGTGACTTATGCCCTGAATGTGTTTACACAGCCATTTCGAGATGTGCTGGGATTTTTATTATTCTTTAGAGAACTGGGGAACGGTGCCAGTAATCTATTTGGTCCGACCAACAATCGCAATTAGCAAGTCTTACAATCAATTTACTGAATACTTTGTGTTCCTATGACTCCGCCCATCGTTAAACGCTATCTTCTGGCTGTCGATCGTTACAAATGGGCAATCCCAGCCGGGGTGTTTGTCGGCATGGCGGCGGCAGGTGTGGTAGTGTCTCTCCCTGACCCAGCAACAATTTATCAGGCAAATGCCCTACTCGTGTCCAATCGTCCCCCGATCGCCTTTTCAACGATCGGCGCTGAGGTCAGACAACCGATCGAGACGTTTACCAGCGATTCTCTCACGCCTAAGGAGATGATCGAAGCGGTTGCCAAAGAGGTGGGCATTCCGCCATTAGAATTGGTGAGAAACACGAAGATCGACATAGACGTTCCGAAAGCGGCAAAGGGGCAAGCGACTCCGGCGGCTGGTGCGGCTCAAGTCGATGTCTCCTATAGCGATAGCGACCCTAAACGAGCGATCGCGGTAGCTCAACAATTTAGTCAACGCATTGTTGAACAGAGTCGGCTCAACAACTCAGCCCGACTGCGAACCGTGATCGAATCTATTAATCAGCGATTGCCTGCTGTTTCAGGTGATTTGAGAGCCTCAGAGCGAGTGCTAGAGGAATACGATCGGGTCGAAGGACCTCAACTTTTAGCGGCTCAAAACGGGACGCTGATCGGCGCAATTACAGGTAGTGAAAGTCAGCAGCGACAGCTACAACTGCAACTGGATGGCACCAATGCCCAGATTCGTAGTTTAGAACAGCGACTAGGGCTAGACCCCAATCAGGCGTACGTCTCGTCGGCTCTAAGTGCTGACCCACTGTTAGCTAGTTTGCGTGCCCAGATTCAGCAAGTCGAGGCGCAAATTTCTCTCAAAGGCAAAGATTTGCGTCCTGAACACCCAGACATGATAAATCTGCGGAAACAGCAGCAGACGCTAGAGGAGCAGCTTCAAAAACGAGCCGGAGAAGTCGTGGGCGGCAATGGGGTAGCGGCTCCGTTTTCTAGCAGCGTGCGAAAAGACAGCAGCCTCGATCCGGCTCGACAGCAGTTGGCAAATGTCTTAGTTGGGCTAAAAACCCAGCAGGAGACTCTACAGCAGCAATTAATTTCAACGGCGCGATCGGAAAAGGATCTTCGCCAACAGTTTTCGATCGTGCCCAATCGACAGCTAGAGCGCACCCGATTAGAAGATCAAGTCCGGCTCAAGAAGGCACTCCATGACCAGATGCAACTCAAACTGGTAGATGCCAAAGCCGCAGAAGCCGAAACAGTGAGCAGCCTCAGTCTCACAAGAGCACCCTTAATTCTGCCGACTCCGCCCAAAGTTAGCAAGAGCATTCCCATAACATTAGCGATCGGGGGCTTAGTCGGCTTGCTCGTCGGAAGTGGTTTGATCTTCCTGCTCGACACGATGGAAGGCAAGTTCTACACCGAGGAAGATTTGCGAGAGGCACTACGACAGCGAGACGTGACGATTCTCGGCTCACTGCCATTGGTGAAAGTATGGGATGTCAAAGGCTCGCCCGTTGTGATCAAATCCGACTCGCCTTATTTTGAATATTACGAGCGATTTCGCAGTAAGCTGCGGTTAACAGAAGGCAAGGCGCTACGAGTCATTTTGTTGACGAGCACGATCGCGGACGAGGGCAAAACAGTTAGCTCATACAATTTAGCGATCGCGTCTGCCAGAGCCGGAAAACGAACGTTATTGATTGAGGCAGATTTACGATCGTCCTCTCAAGCGAATTATGTGAATCTAGCGGCTGACCCGGATAGCGTCATTGAACCCTTGCGTTATTACGGTCAGATTAGTGAGTGTGTTCGTCTCGCGCCGGATGTCGAAAATCTTTATATCGTGCCCAGCGTCGGTCCGCAGCGTCAGGCAGCATCCATTCTCGAATCGAGCGAGATGCGGCGACTGCTCGAAGATGCTAGAGGGCGGTTTGATCTCGTCGTGCTGGATACACCCGCGTTGAGTCAGTGCAATGATGCCCTATTGCTAGAGCCTTACAGCGATGGATTGATCATTGTTACCCGTCCGGGTGTGACTCAAGAGAGCATTTTGACTGAAGCGATCGACCATCTGACCGAGACAGAAGACCACACTTTACTAGGCGCAATCATTAACGGAGTCGAGGTGCAATTCTCTCGTGCAGTCGAAGACGCACTGATGGCTGAGGCTCAAAACTCATCGATCGACCATTCTGCTAGCTTGCCTACAGAGCCGAAGAAGGTGACCACAGGCTATCGCCCCTAAAACTCTTATAGAACGCTTTGATCTCTAGCGAGTCAGCCACCCGATCGCGGTTTCCCAGAGCAGCCAAGCATTCACTCCGGCAATCAGCAGGGCAACCGCCCAACTCAAAAGCTTGAGCCAGAGCGGATTGACAAATCTGCCCATCAAACGGCGATCGCTTGTAAACATCACGAGCGGAATCACCGCAAACGAAAGCTGCAAGCTCAAGATCACTTGACTAAATACCAATAGTTTTCCGGTGCTTTGCTCACCAAAAAACACGATCGTGATTAACGCCGGGACGAGAGCAATCAGCCGAGTTGCGAGACGACGTGCCCAGGGGCGTAAGCGCAAGGTCAGAAACCCTTCCATGACAATTTGACCTGCTAAGGTCGCGGTTAAGGTTGAACTCTGTCCCGAAGCCAGCAGCGCAAAGGCAAAAATTGCACTCGCAGCCCCAACTCCCATCAGCGG
>JBBRMC010000287.1:0-5289 GCA_038231055.1 Leptolyngbyales cyanobacterium | reverse complement strand
GGTTAACCTAAGTCCCGAATTAGAAGTATTGCTGCGGGATAGAGCCGCCCAGCGAGGTCAAGATGTTGACTTTGTGGTCTCTGAATTGCTGTCTAGTGTCTTAGAGTGGGAAGAGCAAGATTCAAATCAGAAATGAAAGCCTCTGGTTAAATCCCAAATCGCCCTCCAAATTTCTCCACTAGAAGAAACTTAGAGGGCTTTTTTCGGGGCTGAAATTCGAGTGGATGAATCCTTAACCAGTAACTACGATCGCCATGATTTGTTTGATGGCTTCGATCGAGCGTTACAAAAGAGTTTTATCTATACCTGACCCATCAGAAATTAGCAAATGCTATTGGTGAGGGCACGATTGATCATCAGGCTGGTCATTCTTCTTAGCCAACTTGATCGCAGCTTCACGAATATGAGATGCTTGTGTTGCTTCCGCTTAAGATTTATTGTGAAGTTGAACGAGGAGACTTTATTGGCACAACTATGGCTCCATTGGTCGCAAACTATTATCTGACCTATCGCTGCAACGCTCGCTGCCACTTTTGTGACATCTGGGCACTCGAACCTAAGCAGGAAGCATCTTTTGAAACGATTCAAAAAAACCTGGCTGATTTACGTCGTCTGGGGGTTAAATATGTTGACTTCACTGGGGGCGAACCTCTGCTGAGAACGGATGTCGCCGAGGTTTTTACAGAAGCCAAGCGACAGGGCTTCACTACCAGCATGACCACCAACACGATTCTCTACCCCAAGCGCGCTAAAGAAATGCAGGGCTTGGTAGACTTTCTCAACTTTTCGCTAGATGGGGGCGATGCTGAAACCCACGATCAGTCGAGAGGGGTGAAGATTTTTGATACCTTGGTCGAGTCCGTAAAAATTGCTCACTCCCTGGGAGAATATCCTGTCCTCAATCACACAGTCACAGCACAAAACTTTGGGCGGATTGACGAAGTTGCCGAGCTGGGTCAGCGTTTGCAAGCCCGCATTTGGCTTAACCCGGCATTCACTGCCCACAGCAACTACAACTCTAAAAAGAACCCCACCCCCGACATGGTGAAGGCGATCGAGGTTGCCGCGAAGAAATATAACAATCTTGGTTACAATAAAGCGGCTTTGGCGTTTATTGAAGCAGGCGGAAACGACATCGAGAAACCTCGCTGCAAGGCGGTTGACGCGGTGATTGCGATCGGTCCTCACGATGAGCTTCTATTGCCTTGCTATCACTTTGCTCAAAAAGGGTTGCCGATCGCGGGTCGCCTCTATGAGCTTTATAAGCAGTCAGAAGAAGTCGAAGAGTTTCGACAATCGCAAGGCAAGCTGTCGGTCTGTGAGGGCTGCACCGTCTGGTGTTATCTCATTCCCAGCTTCTTTAAAGGTGTAGATAAATATTGGCTGTTAAACCAAGTAACCTATGTCGGAGAATTCTTGGCAAGAAAACGATTCTTACAACGAGCTTGAGTCTCTTCCCGAAGAAGCGTGTGCAGCGATCGCTGCCCTCGTCGGGGATTTGCCTGAGCCATTGGAGTTTGATGAGTTTGATGAGGTAGATGACAAGCCCTATCCGGGGTTTCGAGGGCGTAGGCGAAAAGCGGCTACGGTCTTAGTCGTGATTTGGGGCGGCACGATCGCCCTGCATCTCGTGACGTGGGGCTATTGGTTCGTCTTGGGTCTAACGACCTTGATGGGCTTGCACGCAGTGAGATTTTTGCTGGCGCGTCCGTCTGACTTGCCAGAACCGTTAGCGGATGACACACGAGACTCGTATCCCTATGTGTCGCTGATGATTGCTGCCAAAAACGAGGAGGCGGTGATTGGCAACATCGCTGATCGGCTCTGTAATTTGGATTATCCCAGCGATCGCTATGAAGTCTGGGTGATTGACGACAACAGCACCGACAAAACGCCCATTCTTCTAGACAAGTTGGCAAACCAATACCCACAACTCAATGTGTTTCACCGTCCCGCAAATGCTGGAGGCGGCAAGTCTGGAGCACTCAATCAGGTATTGCCCTTGACTCAAGGCGACATTATTGTGGTTTTTGATGCCGATGCCCAAGTCGAACCAGACTTTTTGCGGCGCGTCGTGCCCATGTTCGATCGTGAGCAGGTCGGTGCCGTCCAAGTTCGGAAGGCGATCGTGCAAGCCGAGCCTCAGTTTCAATCTAAAGATGCCAACAATTTTTGGATTCGTGGACAGATGGCAGAAATGGCACTGGATGCCTTCATTCATCAGCAGCGAGTCGCGATCGGCGGGGTTGGCGAACTGCGAGGCAACGGTCAATTTGTCCGGCGCACTGCCCTAGAACAAGTCGGCGGCTGGAACGAAGAAACGATTACTGACGATTTGGATCTGACGATTCGACTCCACGTGAATCGCTGGGATATTGATGTGCTCACCGTTCCGGCAGTCTATGAAGAAGGAGTCACAAGCGCGACCGGGCTGTGGCATCAGCGCAATCGTTGGGCAGAAGGGGGCTATCAGCGCTATCTCGACTATTGGCGGCTGATTGCTAGAAATCGCATGGGAACGCGCAAAACTCTCGACCTGCTGATGTTTTGGATTATTCAATACGTCATTCCTACGGCGGCGCTGCCCGACTTTTTGATGGCGATCGTCCGCAGTCGTCCGTTGTTGCTCAGCCCAATTTCGGGGTTGACGGTGACTCTGTTTCTGTTCAGCATGATGGGCGGGTTGCGGCGAATTCAGAAAGTTAGAGGCATCGAAACCACGCGGCAGTCTTCTCCTAAAGGATTTGACTTCTCTATGTTTGTGGCGTTGCTGCAATCTCTGCGCGGCACGTTGTATATGATGCACTGGCTCCCAATCGTTGCCAGCACCACGGTCAGAATGTCTATTCGACCCAAACGGCTCAAGTGGGTCAAAACCGTGCATCGGGGCACAGACGACTAGAAATCCCGGCTGAAACAAGCTCCTACACGTTAATCTCTAAGATAAAGTTGTAGTGAGTTTGCTTTAGCGTGTGATAGAACTAGAGAAGGTAGGTGTCGGACTGTAATCTACCCAAAGGCGGTAAAGGATTAATCGTTCAAGATCAAAGTTTTAGAGTTGTTAATCCAGCATCTTTAAGTTTGAACCCCTCCAAATAGATTACGTCACAGACAGATTAACCCCCTCTCAGAAGTATGCAAAGCGAAGTACCCGTCTCACAACCCATTCGATCATTGGATGATGCGATCGAACGCTGCCAGACTTTAGGAATGCGCCTCAGCCGTCAACGTCGTTTTATCTTAGAGCTACTTTGGCACGAACAAGAACACCTATCTGCCCGCGAGATCTACGATCGGCTGAATCGTCAAGGCAAAGATATTGGGCACACCTCGGTCTATCAAAACCTAGAGGCACTCTCTGATCAGGGAATTATTGAGTGCATCGAGCGATCGGATGGTCGCCTCTACGGAAACGTTAGTGATGCCCACAGCCACGTCAACTGCATTGACACCAATCAAATTCTAGACATCCACATTGATCTGCCCGAAGATCTGATTCGTCAAGTCGAGGCACAAACAGGTGTGCGAATTACTGAATATCACATTGATTTCTACGGCTATCGTGCCGATAAAGAAGCGTAGAGATTCAGCTTGAACAAGGATCAGATCTAGCTAGATGCCCATCCTAGAATCTATATTTCCTGTTAGCGTTGTCAATAGTTGTCAACTGCTTGCTCATTTATGCTCATCGATTTTAGTCCTGCCATTCCAACCTTTGTGATCACGCTACGAGAAGGAGTCGAAGCTGCTCTCGTAGTCGGTATCGTCATGGCTTATCTCAATAAAGCAGGTCAATCTGCACTAAATTCTTGGGTCTATAGCGGGATCGGATTGGGCATATTTGCGAGTGCCCTGATCGGCGTATTGTTTGGCTGGACAATTCAAGCCTTGGAGGTATCTGATCAGCCCTATGCTCCTGTTCTAAAACCTCTTTTAGAGGGTGTATTTGGACTGGTCGCGATCGGGCTGCTCAGTTGGATGCTCGTCTGGATGACTCGACAGGCAAAATCACTAAAGTCTCAAGTTGAAAATGAAATCGGCAACGCACTCAACGCGAACCGGGGTGCAGGATGGGGCATTTTTTGGCTAATTTTTATTGCCGTCTTGCGAGAAGGGTTTGAAACGGTGGTCTTTATTGCTGCCAAATTTCAACAGGGCTGGGTTCCCGCAGTGGGGGCAGTGGCGGGATTGATCTCAGCAACGGCGATCGGAATCCTCCTGTTTAAGTGGGGCATCAAAATCAATCTGCGAGTCTTCTTTCAGGTGATGGGCGTTTTCTTATTGCTGATTGTGTCTGGTTTGGTGGTCTCAGCCTTAGCCCATTTTGATAAAGCGTTTGCAATTCTGGCACAGCTTGACCCGCGTTACGCATCTATTTGTGTGTCTCAAGCGTCCTGTTTTCTCGGTTCGCTCGTCTGGAATTTACATGGCGTGTTGCCCGATCGCCAGTTTCCCGGCATCATTTTGCACACGCTATTTGGATATGTCGATCGCTTATATGTGGTAGAAGCAATCGCTTACGTTCTATTTTTAACGACGGTTGGTGGCATTTATCTGCAAAGCATCACGGGTTGGACAATGGTGACCGCAACTCGCAAACCTGCCGAAAATTAGTCGCTAGGTAATCAGATTAAATCGCTGAAGCTGAGTCTCGATCGATTTCGGCAATAGCTTTCTCAGTTGAGCTTTGTCTTTAAACACGAGACGATTTTGACTCGGCAGGTCAAACGGAAACTGTCCGGGCAGGTCAGACCGCTCCATTTGGGTCAGCAAGAGTTGCTCCGATCGCTTACTTTGCAGTGCGTAGCCCATCTCAACACAGACTTTGGGGCTAGGAATCAACAGCGCAGGTGAGCCAGGAATTTGCGCGATCGATGTGCCATCCGCTACAAATAACAGGCATTGCCGAATCGATCGCATCAGCGAACTCGTGAGACGAACTGGACCATCGGTCAGCCGATGAGATTCTTGCAGGGTGATAGGGATGCGCGATCGACCGTTAATTGATTCAATAATTTTGTCTAACTCGTCTCGCAGCAGCTCGCTCGACTCAGAATATTCGGTTTGATAGCACAAGAAGATCGTCGGCTCTAAATGTGCCATCACTTCTTGCTTTGAAAAATAAATCTCGTGACTTCGCAAGTCAATGTTAGAAATCGCATAGCCGCCACTGCCCTCGATATAAAACTCGACGGTTTCACCTTCTAAATAGCGCTGGAACCAGAGGGAGGTTTTGACCTCTTCGCTGTCTTCTAAAAAATCTGCTCGCAAGCCAGACTTTAACAAACT
>JBBRMC010000286.1:0-5303 GCA_038231055.1 Leptolyngbyales cyanobacterium | reverse complement strand
TATTCTCTCGGTAAACTACCTTCAGGAGCATCGATATCGTAGCTGAAGGAATCCCAAGGAGATAGCCATAGACTACCGCTACGCCAATGAACAGATTGACCAAACTTATTTTCACTAGTCGTCTGTGTAACCACGTTACTAGATGATTTGCACCCAAGCTTATGCCAAATTCTATTTTGGGCACTAAATCCGAACCGACCATTGCTGTGTTTAGTCCAAAGTTGATCAATTGCTGATAGCGACTGAGAGGGAAGAACTTCTTTAATATCTCCTGCTTGCAACCAGCCATCCTCTTCGCGATCTGCTAATTCAAGCAAAAGTCGCTTTGTTTCATGGTCAGCCTCTTTTAATTTTCCTAACTTAAGTAGTTCTTCTAATTTCTCGAGATTCAGAAAAACTACAGAATATTTCTCCTGCTCAGGTTCTACTTTGTCGTGGATGACCTGGGGTTGATAAGATTTTAGAAATTCATAGGCAGCATTAATCCGCTTCAGTTTACTTTCTGCTTTCTGCTGTAGTCTTGAGTCCTCGGAGAAACGATCTGGATGCCAAACTTTAGCTAAATCTTTATAAGCCTGCTAATATCATCTTTAGATGCCCCCGGCTCAATTTCAAGAATCTGGAAATGTATGTCTGGCTGCATAGTTACAACTCTATAAAATTATGAATTTTCAAGAATAAACCTTTCAACTTGCAGAATTGTTTGATCGATTGTATTGACCATTGACTCAATAACATTTTTCTGCTGCTCCAATGGTGCAAGCTCTTGAGCCAAAGTACGACGATCGGCATCACGGTTAATCGTTTGAACAGTTCGTACAAGATGACCAATACTGCCACCACCTCTGAGTTTTGAGCCTCTTTGTCGTACTTGATCTGTATAGTCTGCTCGGATCTGCTTCTGTTGCTGCGAAATTTCCCTTTTCATGAGGGCATATTCCTTCTTCTTTAGCTTTAGTTCTTTGATTGCGATTTTTGCTTCTGCCACTGATCGGGCTGAAATACGCAATTCACCGCTATCAGTCATTGTCACGAAACCTTTTTGATTGGGCAACATATTGGGCAACAGTAATTTTTTCGCTTAGGATACCCAAGCTTTTCCAAAGACTACTGCTAATTTAGCCTTCAATTTTTTTGCTGAGGACTTCAAAATATAGTCTTACAGACAACTTCACGGTGGCTTTACACGAGTGAAAAAATAGGGTTTTCTCGATCGAACGCCTCAATTCCCAAATCAGCCTGTAAGTGGGTGTGCGATTTGTCGATACTGAGCCTACCCCTCACCTTTCTCTTGGGCAAACCTCGAAGGCTAAGTCGTGTTGATAAAAACACACGTTGAACTCAGCAAAGAAGTTCATGTGTCCAAGAATCACAGGCACATCTTGAGATCGAGTCCATGCCCATGCAAGCAAAACAGACGTAAACGGAGCCACTGTAGCAGATAGAATCAAGCCTCGTGCTTCACTACTAGCCAAGTTCCCGCTCAAGGGAATGGAGATGGGTTGATGTTCCCAAACTGCTCCTAACTGCACACCGATCTCGTAAGGCAGGACACTAACACTTGCACCTGTATCCAACAACGCTATCACTTCTACACTACTGCTTCCGTTGGTAAGAGTGATGGGTAAATATGGCATGACAACCGATCGCCCAAACCTGTCAGTTCGTTCTGTAAACTGATAGCGCTGACCGTCAAGCATCAGATGCTCTCTTGGCTGCCAGAAGATTTGATAAAGCTTGAACTGCTGCATGATCTGCTTGAGGAGACCACACAACCGCTTCAGTGTATACCAGTTGAGTTAGAAGGGCGTTCTCTAGGTCACTATCTTCAACAGCAGGTTCTAAGCTACAGCCTTCTTCTCTAGCAACTGCAAGAAGAAGAAAGTGGATCAGGCGAAGTTTATCTTGGTGAGATAGCTGATTGACTGTGGGCAGAAGTTCGCTAAGTGGCATAGTGATTGTTTCAGAAAGCACAGCGTGCCTTTAGCCTAGCTTATTTTCCTTGTCAGACTCAGGACTCCATAACCTTCGCAATTTTCGCAAGCGATCGCAATGCCTCATTCACAGAAGCCGAATCTCGAAAAATCTCTGCTACATCTGGATCGAGAACCACAACATTGCTCGATCGCCGATAAGCCTCATAATATTTACCCCGCACACCACCTGAGAAATCATATTCAGGTCTCATCTCGTCATCGTCGATCGCTTCAGGTTCCTGACCCATAGCTTTTTGAATGGGATTAATCACTAACAGTGTAATTTAGGCATAAATAAAGAAGGGTTTTCTCGATCGATTACACCAATTCCCAAATCAGCCCGTAAGATGGGTGTGCGATTTGTTGCTGAGTCTACCCTTCACCCTTAATTTATGTCAGACCTCTACGCTACGTTTACTCGCCTTAGACAAGCCCTAGATAAAGTCGTGGTGGGGCAAACCTCGATCGTGCAGCAGCTAACCGTCGCCCTGCTCACGGGAGGGCACGTCATTTTAGAAGGCGTTCCGGGGACTGGCAAAACTCTGCTGGTGAAGGTGTTAGCACGATTGGTCGAGGCAGACTTCCGCCGGGTGCAACTCACGCCCGATATTCTGCCGTCTGACATTTTGGGGACGACGATTTTTGACCTCAACACCCGCAACTTCACCCTCAAAAAAGGACCGATTTTTACTCAGATCTTGCTAGCCGATGAAGTCAATCGCACGCCGCCCAAAACGCAATCTGCTTTACTAGAAGCGATGGAAGAACAGCAGGTCACGTTAGATGGTGAAAGTCTGCCGCTTTCAGACTTGTTTTGGGTGATTGCCACGCAGAATTCTCTAGAGTTTGAAGGTACCTACCCGTTACCAGAAGCACAGCTCGATCGCTTCTTATTTAAGCTGGTGGTTCCCTATCCCGATGCGGCGGCTGAGAAGCGAATGTTGCTCAACAGCGAAGCCGGATTTCAAGCAAAACGATTAGATCTGGCTAAGTTAAAGCCGTTGGCAACGGTGCAGCAAATTTTGCAAGCTCGACAAGAAGTGAGAGCGATCGCGGTTCAAGAAACCGTGTTGGATTATCTGCTAGGCGTGGTGCAAAAAACGCGACAGCATCCCGATCTGGTGTTGGGAGCCTCGCCTCGATCGGCGGTTTCTTGGCTGCAAGCCAGCAAAGCCCAAGCCTGGTTATCAGGACGCGAATTTGTCACCCCTGACGACATTAAAGCGATCGCGCCTCCCCTCTTGCGCCATCGCCTGATTCTTCGCCCCGAAGCTCAACTAGATGGCGTTGGCATCGATGCCGTGATTGCGTCTGTTTTGACTCAAGTTCCTGTTCCCAGATAATTTATGATTCCTGCTCGCCGCACTTACGGATTGTTAGTGGTTGGGATGGTCATCGCCGCGATCGTGGCTACCGTCTCGGACGATCGCACTCGCGTTGCTGCTTGGTTGATCACGCTGTTGATTTGGGATGGGCTACTGCTCGGATTGGTGATTTGGGATAGCAGCCGCGTCATCCGTATTCGAGTCGAGCGATCGGGGCTGTCGAAGCTCTCGATCGGGCGCGATAACGTCGTCAGTCTCTCTGTCGAAGCCGGACAAGCCGCCGAGGTGCAAATTTATGACACGTACCCGATCGAGTTTGGCGTGTCACAAATGCCCCTGAGAGCAACCTTGCCCAGCAATAGCACTCAAGAATTGATTTACACCGTGCATCCCACTGATCGCGGTGAATATTCGTGGGGCGCAATTCAGGTGCGGCAACTGAGTCCCTGGCGGCTGGTTTGGAACGATTGGAAGATTCCTCAACCTCAAAACGTTGCGGTGTATCCCGATTTGATTGGGCTACGATCGCTCTCGATTCGGCTCACATTGCAGTCATCGGGTTCGATTCGACGGGCGCGACGGTTGGGCATTGGCACCGAGTTTGCCGAACTGCGCGACTATGGCATTGGCGACGATCCGCGCTTTATCGACTGGAAAGCGACTGCACGACGCGGACAGCCGTTGGTGCGAGTGCTGGAGCCAGAACAAGAGCAAACGCTGATTATTTTGCTCGATCGAGGACGCTTAATGACCGCCAATGTTAAAGGACTATCTCGATTTGATTGGGGCTTAAACGCGACTCTCTCATTGGCATTAGCAGGATTGAATCGCGGCGATCGGGTTGGGGTTGGAGTGTTCGATCGTCAAATTCACACTTGGATTCCCCCAGAACGTGGTCAGTCTCATTTAACGCATTTAATTGAGCGTCTGACTCCCATTCAGCCAGAGATTTTAGAACCGGATTATTTAGGTGCAGTCACAGCGTTGACAAATCAACAAACTCGCCGTGCGTTAGTCGTTCTCATTACCGATATCGTTGACATCACGGCATCGGCTGAATTGTTGGCAGCACTCGGTCGATTAACGCCTCGCTATTTGCCGTTTTGTGTCACACTCCGCGATCCACAAGTGGATCAGCAGGCGAATGCGCTCACGGATGATGTGCCGTCTACTTACGCCCGTGCAGTCGCGCTCGATCTGTTAGCTCAACGTCAAGTTGCCTTTGCTGAGTTGAAGCGAAAAGGCGTGTTAGTGCTAGATGCGCCTGCCAATCAGA
This sequence comes from Leptolyngbyales cyanobacterium, assembly GCA_038231055.1. Lineage (GTDB taxonomy): Bacteria > Cyanobacteriota > Cyanobacteriia > Leptolyngbyales > Leptolyngbyaceae > Phormidesmis_A. The sequence continues at coordinate 726 of JBBRMC010000286.1, read as the reverse complement.
TTACAGAACAACTCGTCGATCGCTATCTGCAAATCAAAGCCAAAAATCAACTTTAAGACTCGATCGAACGTTATGTTGATTTTGCTGATGACACGACGACTGACTCTTTGAGAGTCAACGGCAGCGCTGAATCATACCAAATCAATCTGTTAATGCTACGGATCTTTCGCCCCCTTCTTCCTTGGGGAGAAGGGAGCTAGAATCTTGTTCCCTCTCCTGCTGGGAGAGGGCTAGGGTGAGGGAAAGTCTGGGTCTTAATTTAATCCACATTCCTTAGTCAACGAAAAATCAGCCGCGATCGTCCAGCGTTGTCCGTTGTGAAGTAGCAACGTCAGGCGATCTGCGACGAATTCAAAATGGAGGGACTTGTCTCGAAATTCTTGCCATGCCAAGTTGAAGTTTTGCTTTGTCAAATCGCGAAAGGCAACCGTCATATGAGGCGCAAACGCCCGATGTTTTGAGGCAGAATTCACAATCCCAAGCCTGGTTTCTGAATAGTCCATCACCTGCTTTTGCAAGGTCAACAGTTCGGGAGTTTTTAACACATTGATATAAATGACTCGTGGAGGAAAAGCAGAAAAGCCTTCTAATGTGATGGGCACAGGCGCAGACTGGGCTGCAAACTCTCGCAAGCTCTGCTCTAAGTGAGATGGATCAGATGCCCACTCAAACGGCGGCTGCAACGTGATGTGAGGCGGTGATTTTTGAGCCTGATGACTCCCGTAG
>JBBRMC010000285.1:0-5311 GCA_038231055.1 Leptolyngbyales cyanobacterium | reverse complement strand
TTGTAAAGTTTCTTTAGAAAGTTTGGTATTCAGGAGTCTATCGCATTCTGATTCCCTGTCAAGCCCCTCTCCCTCGGTAAATTTATCGGAGTTTAGACCCCCCAAATGAAAGAGATTCTTTATTTAGAGGTTCCTACCCCAGACTCAGATCAGGTGAGGCACTGGCTTCAGCAAGAGTATCAGCCTGAAATCGGGGAGAAAGTGCTGACAGCAGAAGGGTTTCGGCTGCGGTTGACTTCTCTAAACTCGTTAGAACCTGTCAATAACAGGAACCTAACCCCGTCTAAACCCAATGAGACAAGTGACGAACTTTCGGTTTTTATTTGGACTCTTCAGCGCACCACCTATTTAAAGGTGTTTCGTTGGGGAGAGCGATCGCTGCCTCACGAACGATCATTTGTGCGGCATCTGACCCAAGCGATTAGAACACACTTTCCAGAAAAGTATCCGTCACCGCCTCAAATTGACCTCTCAAAGCAGACGATTTTTGAGGCACTAGCGGCTGCCTATCCGCAGACGGTCAAATATTTTCAGAAAATGCCTAATGGGGAATATGACCTGACTCGTGTCTATTGGTGGGAGCAACGTTGGAGAGAAGGGGTCAAGAATCCGCAGCAGCCGAAACAGGTTGTCTTTAGGGACGAAAATGTTGCCTCTGCTTCTTCACCTTCCTATGACTTGATTTATGTGGGTGGTGCCCTCGGCATCATTCACGCGGCGGTGATGGCACGGTTAGGCTATCGGGTGCTGCTGATTGAGCGGTTGCCCTTTGGACGGATGAACCGCGAATGGAATATTTCTCGCAGTGAGTTTCAGAGTTTGATTGATCTGGGTTTGTTTACCCTGGCGGAGTTCGATCGGGTCATTGCCAGAGAATATGTGGATGGCTTTCACAAGTTTTTTGATGCCAACAACCCGCCTCAAGCCAAAGCGCGAGTGATGCATACCCCTACGGTTTTGAATGTGGCGATCGACTCCGATAAGCTGCTCAAACTCTGTGGTGAAAAGCTGCGTGAGTGTGGTGGCGAAATTTGGGAAGAAACCGAGTTTCTCAGAGCAGACGTTTGCGCTAATGGAGTCACAATTCAGGCAAAGCATTTGCCGTCTCAAAGTGAGAAGCAGGTCACAGGACGCTTATTAGTCGATGCGATGGGAACGGCATCTCCGATCGCGTGGCAACTTAACGGAGGTCGCGCCTTCGATAGCGTCTGTCCGACGGTTGGAGCCGTGATTAGCGATGGGTTTGAGCCAGGAGTCTGGGATTCTCAGTTTGGAGATGTTCTCAACAGCCACGGCGATATCTCACGGGGACGACAACTGATTTGGGAACTATTCCCTGGAGAAGGAAACGACTTAACGTTTTATTTGTTTCACTATCATCAAGTGCACCCCGAAAACCCCGGTTCACTACTGGAGATGTATGAGGATTTCTTTACGATCCTCCCCGAATATCGCCGTTGTGACGTGGATCAACTGGTGTGGAGCAAGCCGACCTTTGGCTACATTCCAGGTCACTTCAGCGTCAATGACCGCGATCGCCATGTGGCGTTTGACCGACTGATGGCGATCGGAGATGCGGCTTCCCTACAGTCTCCGCTTGTCTTTACCGGATTCGGCTCACTCGTGAGGAATCTTGCGCGCATGACTCATCTGCTTGATACAGCGCTCAAGCACGATTTGTTGAAAGCAAAACACCTCGATCGCATTCGTGCTTATCAAAGCAATGTTGCGGTCACCTGGCTATTCTCAAAGGGCATGATGGTGCCGACTGGGAAATCTCTACCGCCTCAGCAGGTGAATGCGATGCTCAACACATTTTTTGATGTGCTAGCTACCCAACCACCCGACATTGCGGAAGCGTTTATCAAAGATCGCGTGACCTGGCTCCGGTTTAATCAGATGGCAATCATCGCCGCGTGGAAAAATCCGGCACTGCTGCTGTGGATCTGGGAAATGGCAGGTGTCAAAGACCTGATTCGCTGGCTCGGCAGTTATTTAAATTTCGGGTTTAATGCCCTGTTAAGCTGGATTTTTGCAGGATGGGTTCCCGGCATTTTGTATCGAGTGCAGCCTTGGTTAGAGCCGCGTTTTCCAGCCGTTTGGCTGTGGCTATTGTCTCAGGCTTACGCTATTACGTATGGCATGGGAAAACCGCAAGCAATGCCAAAACCCAAATTTTCAGCGCTGGGGATCAATTCTGATCCACCAGAATCTCAGTTAGATGCCAGTGCGACGAGGGAAAGTCAGGTTACCAGCTAGAGATTGATCTAGAATGAGCCTCGATCGCGTTGAGCTACCTTGTACTTACAACCAGTGGGTTACTACGTTTCGGTCGGCTTATGCCCCCTAAATCCCCCAAAATTGGGGGACTTTGACCTCGGAATCAGCACTGCTTTCCCTCAAAGTCCCTCAGAATGGGGGATTTAGGGGGCGAACCCCAAGCGATCGAGATTCAAGTTGAGTCTCTATAACGGTCTCTATCGGCTATGCATAACAAAGTTATTCTCTGTGTTGACGACGAGGACGTGATTCTAGAAACCCTCAAAGAACAGCTTAAGCGACGCTTGGGTTCCGATTATCTCTATGAAGGAGCCAGCGATGCAATTGAAGCATGGGAGGTTTTAGAAGACTTAGTGGCAGAAGACCTCGAAGTGTTGATTATCGTCTCAGATTGGCTCATGCCCGGTATGAAAGGCGATGAATTTCTGATTCAAGTGCATCAAAAATATCCCAAAATTGTCACCGTTTTGTTAACCGGACAAGCCGACGCAACGGCGATCGCCCGTGCTCAAGAGTTTGCCAATTTATATTGCTGCCTCCACAAACCCTGGAATGAAGAAGAGTTAGCAACCACGATTTTAGCGGGGCTAGAGTGAGAAAATAGTTCTAGTTTCAGTCCTGAAGCTTCACCCATGAATAAATTAGCAATCCTCTGTGTAGATGATGAAGAAGTCGTTTTAGAGAGCCTCAAAGAGCAACTCAAACGTCCATTTGGAAAAGATTTCTATATTGAGATTGCTGAAAGCAGTAAAGACGCACTAGACATTCTTCAAGAATTGGAGGCAGAGCAAATCGAAGTCGCGCTTGTCATCTCCGATCAAATAATGCCCGGTATGAGAGGCGATGAATTTTTGATTCAGGTGCACAATCGCTTTCCTAAGATCCTCAAAATTTTGCTCACTGGGCAAGCTAGTGCCGAAGCCGTCGGTAATGCGGTCAATCATGCTCGACTCTACCGCTATATCGCCAAACCGTGGGATCAGACCGATTTGAGTCTGACTGTCACCGAAGCTTTGCGGCGATATCAGCAAGATCAGCAGCTTGCTCAACAAAATCAGCAGCTTCAGCAGGTCAACCAAGAGCTTGAACGCCTCAACGCTTCATTAGAACAAAAGGTTAGCGATCGCACCATTCAACTCCTTGCGGTCAACCAGCAGCTTCAACACGCCAAAGATGCCGCCGATGTTGCAAACCAGGCAAAAAGTGTGTTTCTTGCCAACATGAGTCACGAGTTGAGAACGCCTCTAAACGGCATTCTTGGCTACAGTCAGATTTTGATGCGAGATGACACGATCGCGCCCAAGCCCAAAGATGGCATTCGCCTCATTCATCAAAGCGGCACCCATCTGCTAACCCTAATCAACGACATTTTAGACATTTCTAAAATTGAGGCACAAAAACTAGAGTTAGTGCCCCAAGCCTTTGCCTTTGATGCCTTTCTAAACGATTTGGTGAATCTCTTTCAACCCAAGGCAGACCCAAAAGGAATCGACTTTAATCTAAAGACTGAAGGACATATTCCTCAAGGGGTGACCGCTGATCAGAAGCGATTGCGACAAATTTTGTTCAATTTATTGAGCAATGCCATTAAGTTTACGAATCAGGGTTGTGTCACCCTCAGCGTGAGCGGCAATGATTCCCATAGTGTCACCTTTCAAGTTGAAGATACAGGCATCGGCATTGCTAAAGAATCGCTCGATCGCATCTTTTTACCCTTCGAGCAAGTCGGTGATCAGTCTCAGCAAGAAGGCACCGGGCTAGGACTCTCGATCACTCAAAAACTGGTGTCACTCATGGGCGGCACTCTGCAAGTCGAGAGTCAGCTTGATCTAGGAAGCCGATTTTGGTTCACCATTGCCCTGCCTAAAATGAGTGCCGCGATCGCGCCCCCATCTCCGTCGCTCAGTGGAACCGTTACGGGCTATGAGGGCATTCCTAGGACCATTTTGGTGATTGACGACCTGCCCGATAATCGTGCTGTGCTGGTCGATATGCTCACTCCGCTTGGGTTTCAGCTTCTTGAAGCCAGCAACGGGCAAATAGGAATAGAACTCGCCCGTAATCACTCGCCCGATCTCATCATTTGCGACCTGATCATGCCAAAAATGGATGGCTTTGAGCTGATTCGCCAGATTCAGACCGATGATCGATTACACGCTACGCCGATCGTAGCTTCTTCAGCCAGTGTTGCAGAAGTCGATCGACAGCGCAGCAAAATTGCAGGCTACCAAGACTTTCTAGAAAAGCCGATTCAGCTTGATGATTTGTTAACGACACTTCAGCGCCATCTCAATCTGATCTGGATCGATCAGACACCACCCGTCGAGCCGTTAACTAATGAGATCGTTATTCCGCCTCCTCAAGAGTTAGTTTTGCTATATCAAGCGGCTCAGATTGGTCATATCGAACAGATTATTCAAGAAGCCGCTCGCCTAAAAGCGTTATCGCCAAACTACCGAGGGTTTGCAGCCAAATTGTTAATGTTGGCAGAACAATTCGATGATGCCGGAATTGCAAAATTAGTTGAGTCCTACGTTAAGAACGCCTAGTTAGCAGGTCGATCAACCTCTCATCCAAACCCTTATGATCTCTACTCCTGAAAAAGCTCAGATTCTGATCGTTGATGACCACCCGACTAATCTTAAAGTCTTATCAGAGCTATTAATCAATTATGGGTTTGAAGTTCTAATTGCCAAAAGTGGCGAAAACGCACTGCAAAAACTACAGCGAGTGGTGCCTGATCTAATTTTGTTGGATGTCTTGATGCCAGGACTAGACGGGTTTGAGACCTGTCAACAACTCAAAGCTTCAGCAGTCACGCGAGACATTCCGATTATTTTTATGACTGCCCTCACTGACCCGATCGATAAGATCAAAGGTCTGACCATTGGAGCGGTCGATTATATTACCAAGCCGATTCAGCATGAAGAAGTGCTTGCTCGGATCAATGTGCATCTGCGATTAAGTCATTTAAACAAGCAACTCGAAGAGCGCAATTCTCTCCTCGAAGCAGAAATTCGATCGCGTGAAC
>JBBRMC010000284.1:0-5314 GCA_038231055.1 Leptolyngbyales cyanobacterium | reverse complement strand
GCGAAACCCCGATCGCTATCAATCGGTTTCGGCGTTTGCTCCGATCGTGGCTCCGATGCAGTGTGCGTGGGGGCAAAAAGCGTTTTCTCACTATCTCGGCTCTGACCAAATGCGATGGCGTGATTATGATGCGACTGAGTTGATTCAAAAAGCTAAATTCCACTCATCAATTCTGATCGATCAGGGAATGGGTGATCAATTTCTCACCACCCAACTCTTTCCAGAAAAGTTTGAGAAAGTCTGTGCTGAGGTGGGACAAGCGCTAACTCTGAGAATGCAACCGGGGTATGACCACAATTATTATTTTATTGCCACGTTTATCGAAAATCACCTTCGTCACCATGCCAGCATTTTGTGTAACGAATAATTAATCTAGAGGCTTTGTGATGGGGGTTACTGGACTTGAACCAGTGACATCTTGCTTGTCGAGCAAGCGCTCTACCACTGAGCTAAACCCCCGTTTTTAGGATTATCAGATCGAAGTAATACCTGCCTCTGACCTGATCGCCTACGTGAGCATAACATAAGGTTCACGATCGATGCAAATCCACACGTTCCTCAAAAGCCCTTCTAAAGAATGATTAAAGTTCATTACAAACCCCTCAGACAACTCTAAGGTCTGTGATAACTTCATGAGAGTCAATCAACCGTGCAGCATTTAGGAGAGGAGAACACTTTGGAATCGCGCTCAAACCAAACCCCCAACCCTGCCCTTCGAGAAGACTTTAGCGAATATGTCGCCCATCTTCAACTTCACATGGCGCTGCAAGCTCGCAACCTGATGCCCAGATTCACAAACGCCGCCGACAGCCGCGAACAGTTGCTCCATCAAACTCAAGCCGCCGTCGAGAAACTGGTGTCTCGTCAAAGCTTCTAACCTAATCAATGTTGAGAAATGGGTAGCAGATGCGTCTCGATCGTCTGCTACCCATTTCTTTTAAAGTAAACTCGATCGACCACTTCACCCCGAAGCTGATTAGAATTGTTACAGCTTAACTATTAGCAACATTTCAACTTCTTTGGGAGCCAGTCGAGAGCATTATGGAAGCCGAAACCATTAAAGAACGGATCAAACTCATCGAAGGAAAACGCGAGTCGCTACTTCGTTTACTAGAACAGCCCGATCTAGGAACTCTACGCATTGATGTCAACCAAGCGCTAGAAGAGATGGACGATCTGCTTGACGAGTTTAAACGAACCTTTCCGATCGAGAACTAACACAGCGAGTTTTGTAGGGGCAACGCTGGGTTGTCCCTATGATTCTTCGCTCGATCGTAACTGCCAATAAACCAAGATCAGCGTCACTATCAGCAAAACCGTTGCCGCTGCCGCCGCATAGCCAAAGTCAAACTGAGCGAACGCCTGATCATAGACATAATAGACCAGCAGATTAGTTGAGTTAAAGGGTCCGCCGCCCGTCATCACATAGACCTGCTCAAAACTGCGAAGCGTAAAAATTGCGGTGGTGACTGCCGCAAATACGATCGTCGGACGCAGCCCCGGCAAGGTGACGTAGCGAAATTTTTGCCATGCGCCTGCTCCGTCTAATTCGGCTGCTTCATAGCGGCTGATGGGGATGGTTTGCAGCCCTGCCAAAAAGACTACCAGGTTAAATCCTAGCTGCTTCCAGACGCTCAACAAAATTAAGACAGGCATCGCCCATGTAGGATCTTGCAGCCATGCGATCGGAGCGACACCTACCACGCCCAGCCAATCGTTGACCACTCCATCGGTTTGAAACAGCCAGCGAAACCCTAACCCCACCGCCACCAGCGACGTGATCGACGGAATAAAATAAGCGGCTCGCAGCAATCCTCTCAGTGCGAAGGCTCGATCGAGCAAGACGGCTAACCCTAATGGAATCACCACACTGGGAATCACGGTGGCGATCGTAAAATAAGCCGTGTTGCCCAAAACCTGCCAAAAATCAGGGCTGACCAGCAATCGCCAATAGTTTCGCAACCCAACCCAGTGCACCCCGGCTCTGGTAAAACTGCCCGTCGTGAAGCTGAGATAGCCCAGATACACGATCGGATAGAACACAAACACACCCAGTAAAATCAGTGCTGGAGATAAAAACACCCAGGCAGCGATCGTCTCATTATCCAGAGTGCGAGACAGCACATTCTCGGGTTGACGATTGGGCAAGTCAGAAGACATATGCAGTTGCGCTTGGTGGGGTGGAGCCATTTTATCAGGCGGTTAACTTCTGATAAGAGCGGCAAGACTCGCTGTTATTATGATTGAGTTTTACATAAATCGTGATGAGCAGTAGTCCAGCACTCAGCGATAGCCCTAGTTTGATTTCCCCCAGTTTGGGTCAAGTTGCCCTAGACCAGCCCCCTATTAAGTTAGGAGTGATGGCATCGGGGAGCGGCAGCAATTTCGAGGCGATCGCGCAAGCCATCTCAGATCGCCAACTCAATGCCAAGATTAACGTGCTGATTTACAACAATCCTGGGGCTGCGGTCAGCGATCGGGCAACTCGATGGGGCGTTCCGGCTGTGCTCGTTAATCATCGAGAGTTTAACAGTCGAGAAGATTTAGACCGTGCGATCGTGCAAACACTGCAATCGGCTGACGTGGATTGGGTGATCATGGCGGGCTGGATGCGAATTGTGACTCCTGTGTTGATTCAGGCGTTTGATCAGCGAATTTTGAATATTCACCCTAGTTTGCTGCCTAGTTTTAAAGGCAACCGAGCGATCGAGCAAGCGTTAGAAGCAGGAGTCAAGATTACAGGATGCACGGTGCATATCGTCGTACCCAAAGTCGATAGCGGCGAGATTATCATGCAGGCGGCGGTTCCGGTGTTGCCGGATGACACGGTTGAAACCCTGCAAAATCGAATTCATGATCAAGAACATCGAATTTTTCCTCCTGCGATCGCGCTTGCGTCTCAAGATTCTAGAACCCGTGCGTCTCGACCTGTTTCTGAGATCAAGGTGTAGTTGAGTGATGAGGGATACCTCTTTACGGATATTTGCTGTCATTAAGCTGAGTTCGTCGGAACGGTATCAACCTTTAGAGAGAGGTTGCACTCAATCAACTGCGGCACTATATAACCAGATTGAGAAGCTCATCGTCTAACACAAAGGCAGTCCAAACCGGGTAGGGGCTGCTTTTTTATTGGAAATTTTTGATTCAGACGAGTGAAATTTGCTCGGTGCTAAGGGCAGCAAAGGCGTTAAGCTTTTCAAACTTGCCCGATTCATAGACAATCAAGCGATAAGTTCTAAACGTTTTCAGCAATGGACACCGAAATCGCGCAGTTGATTGTGAATGGCATCTCACTTGGTAGCATCATTGCCCTATCAGCCGTGGGGTTAAGTTTGACCTATGGCATTTTGCGGCTATCTAACTTTGCCCACGGTGATTTCATGACCCTGGGTGCTTACTTAACGCTGTTTCTCAACACGGTGACTAACCTGCCGATTTGGGTCTCGATCGCGCTCTCATCTGCAATCACGGTCGGAGTTGCTTTGCTGATCGAGAAGCTCTTATGGGCACCGATGCGCGCTAAGCGAGCGACTTCAACAACACTGATTATCATGTCGATCGGTCTAGCCCTTTTCATTCGCAACGGCATTATTTTAGTTTGGGGCGGCAGTAATCAAGGCTATGATTTGCCCGTTGCTGAAGCGTTATCGTTTGCAGGGGTGAGAATTCCTCTTTATAATCTCGTTGTGATTGGGTTGGCAATCGTCGCGATCGCTGCCCTGCATTATCTGCTGCAATATACCAAAGTGGGCAAAGCGATGAGAGCGGTCGCAGACGATATTGATCTGGCGCGAGTTACAGGTATCAATGTCGATCAAGTTGTGATCTGGACATGGGTGATTGCAGGAAGTCTGACAGCACTTGGCGGCAGTATGTTGGGATTGGTCGAAGCGGTTAGACCCAACATGGGCTGGTTCTTAATTTTGCCTTTGTTTGCCTCAGTGATTTTAGGCGGAATTGGCAACCCCTATGGCGCGATCGCTGGGGCATTGGTGATTGGGGTCGCTCAAGAACTCAGCACCTATTGGCTACGATCGGAATACAAACTAGCCGTTGCACTTTTGATTATGGTGCTCGTTTTATTAGTGCGTCCGCAGGGATTGTTTAAAGGAACGATGTAAGACTATAGAGTGATAAAAAGCGTCTGAAATTATGGCATCTTGAAAGGAGATCCTTAGATCAAAGATTCTCTTCACAAAGTATGCAGACTACCGAAAAAGAAGTTATTCAATCTGCAACGCTAGACAGCTTTGCTTATGCAGCTATTGAGAAACACTTTAAGAAATCGATCAAGCATGAGTCAGAGGTGCTCGACGATCGAGATCCTGAAGCGCTGCATCAAATGCGAGTGGGGTTGCGTCGATTACGAACTGCCGTAGATGTTTTTAGCTTTGCGGTGGAATTGCCAAAGTCGATTAACGATCGCGCCATCAGCAAAATCGCTCACTCGCTGGGTGCAGTCAGAGATCTCGACGTGCTCACCGCAGAACTCAAAACTCAGCAGCAAGCGTTGCCCCCTTCAGAGCAAGCCTCTTTAGAAAGGCTACTCAAAACGATGGACAAAGAGCGCAAACGGGATTTTGCCAAACTGAAGCGAACGCTTAAGGGATCGCACTACGATGCTCTCAAAGATGCAGGGAAAGAATGGTTAGAAACGCCTCAATTTTTAGCGATCGCTCGATTGCCCATGCAATTTGTCTTACCAGATTTGCTGCTGCCTTTGCTCAGCGGGATCTTACTACATCCTGCTTGGCTCGTAGGTGCAACCCTTGAGAATGGTCGCGCGATCGTGCATCCCATTCACCCAGAAATGGTGGATGACTTTATCCAACAGCACCATTATGCTTTGCATGATCTCCGCAAACAGATGAAGCAAGTGCGCTATCAAACAGAACTGTTTGTTGACTTCTATGACTCAGCCTATGCCGAGCAAGTCGAAGATTTTAAAACCATCCAAGACGTGTTGGGGCAGATTCAAGACAGGGCAGTGCTGCAAAGCTATCTGGGATCGCAGATCAAAGGATCGGTTCACAAGGAGTATCCAATTCTGGTTAAGCAGCTTGATCAAAACGTCCTCAGTGCCCTGCAAACTTGGCAGACGTTACAGCAGCGCTATCTAGACCCCGAATTTCGGACGCGGTTGCGGGTGCTGTGCAGTTCCCCGATCGTCCCTTAATATTGGGTCAAAATTTCATAGCCACTAGGGGTCACTACTAGAGTGTGTTCACATTGCGCCGACAGCTTGCGGTCTTTTGTCAACGCCGTCCACTTATCTTTCATCACCTCGACTTCCCAGGTGCCCTCGTTGATCATC